>CAMVNN010000056.1 GCA_947168865.1 uncultured Bacillota bacterium | reverse complement strand
GAAACGTTAAAGAAGGCGTTGACAAGGCTGAAGCTGAACAACTTAAAGCACAATTCGAAGAAGCTGGCGCTACTGTTGAATTAAAGTAGTCTAGTATATTTAGAAATTTTAAGAAGTCTAATATGACTTCTTTTTTTTATATAAAAAACGAAACTAATTACTTAGTTTCGTCAACATAATAGTGTTTGATTGGTTTTAAATTATCATCAAGTTCATAACATATTGGTCTACCGGTGTCTATTTCTAATTTTATTACCTCGTCATTTGATAAATTATCTAGATATTTAATTAAGCCTCTTAAACTATTGCCATGAGCAACAATTATAACATTTTTGCCTTCTTTTATAACTGGTGCAATGTCGCTTTGCCAATATTCTGTAACTCTTTTAATCGTATCAATCAAATTTTCAGTTAATGGCAATTCTTCTTTTGTTAAATCTTTATATTTTGGATCATGTCCGGGATATCTTTCATCATCAATGGTTAATTCTGGTGGCCTAACATCAGCACTTCTACGCCATAATTTAACTTGCGCTTCACCATATTTTTCTTTTGTTTCATCTTTATTTAATCCTTGCAAAGCACCATAGTGTCTTTCATTTAATTTATAACTATATTTGATAGGAATATCTCTTTCATTTAGTTCGTCTAAGATATAATATAATGTATCATTTGCTCTTTTTAGGACACTTGTAAATGCTAGGTCGAATTGATATCTCTTTTCTTTTAATAGTTTTCCAGCATCTTTTGCTTCTTGTATTCCTTTGTCTGATAATCCAACATCAGTCCAACCTGTAAATTTATTTTCTAAATTCCATAAACTTTGTCCATGTCTAACAATTACTAATTTTTTCATATTATCATCTTCTTTCAAACTTATTATACATTAAAAATATAACTCATGCTAGTAATTAGATAAAATTATACATTATTTTACTTTGTTCGATTGAATAAATAATTAAATATGATATAATTAATTTACTAATACTTATAGGGAGGTAAATGAATGAGTAAATGGGATACAGAGTACATAAAATTATGTAAAAAAATATTAAATGAGGGGGTTAGGGTAGAGAATAGAACTGGTATTGATTCTATTAAAGTACCAGGACATTTCTTTGAATTTGATTTAGGCGAAGAGTTTCCTGCTTTAACAACAAAACAATTGTTTTTTAGACAAGCAATTGTTGAAATGTTATGGATTTATCAGGTACAATCCAACGATGTTAGGTGGCTACAAGATAGAAATGTTCATATTTGGGATGAATGGGAAATACAGGAAGATGGTAAATGGTATGCCACTCAAATGTTACCTGATGAGAATGGAAAATTAGTAAAACAAGAAGTAGTTAAAGATTTCGGTAAAGAATGGGCTCACACTATAGGAACTGCTTATGGCTGGATTAATAATAAATTCCAAAATACCCAAAGACTAATTGATACGATAAAAAATAATCCAACTGATAGAAGAATGCTTATGACTATGTGGCAAGATGATTATATTAAAACGGCTGTATTACCATCATGTGTTTGGAGTAGTGAATGGGATGTAACCGATGGTAAGTTAAATTGTTGGGTACATCAAAGAAGTTGCGATGTTCCTTTAGGACTACCATTTAATGTTACTCAATATGCAACACTTCTATGTTTAATAGCTCATTGTACTGGTCTTAAACCTGGAAAAATGTACTGGTCAATTAAGGATGCTCATATTTATGTAAATCAAGTAGAAGGCATTAAGGAACAAATAAATAGATATGATACTTTACCTGATTTACCTGCACCTGAACTATGGATTAATCCAGAAGTTAGAGACTTCTTTGAAATCGATAATTCAAAAGATATTAAAGATATTAAAGTATTAAAATATCAACATCATGGAAAAATTAGTTTTCCAATTGCACAGTAAGAGGGTGATAATATGATAAGTATGATATGTTCTGTTGGTAAAAATAGAGAACTTGGTAAAAAAAATGGTTTGATATGGCATTTTAAAGATGACATGAAATTTTTCAAGGAAACAACAATGGGGCATAAGGCAATAATGGGCTTAAATACATATAAGTCACTTCCTGGCAATTTACCAGGAAGACAGATTATTGTTATATCATTTGAGCCTGTCCTTGGTGTTGAATACGTAAATGGTATTGAACCTATTATTGAAAAATATAAAGATAGTGATGAAGAAGTATTTATTTGTGGTGGGGCCTCTATTTATAAACAATTTTTGCCATATGCTAATAAAATGTATTTGACGGAAATTGATGATAGTGATAACGAAGCGGATACTTTCTTTCCGGAATTTAATAAAAATGAATGGAAAAAGAGTTTATTAGAAGAACATAGCCAAAATGATATTGATTTTAAAATGTATTTGTATGAGAGAATTATATAATTTTTTATATAATTCTTTTTGTTTATTAAGTATATAATGATAAAAAATGTAGAAAAAGTAAAAAAGTGTAAAAAAACTTTACAAAAAGTTAATAATTCGTTGACTTTTTACATTACGGGTGCTATCATTATATATTGGTAACACGTCTTTTTAGGCGTGGAAAAAACTTAAAAAATATATGGTATTGGGGTGAAAAATTAATGGCTTATAAGTTAAAGCAAAGTGGCGATT
>CAMVNN010000055.1 GCA_947168865.1 uncultured Bacillota bacterium | reverse complement strand
AATGTTATAGCATCTTCATTAATAAGAGAAATAATATTATCTACCATAATACTCTTCCTCATTTCACATATAACTCCCTTTTTCCTTCTATCAGTTTTTATTCTTTTTTCTAATTCCCAAAATTTTTCAGAATCATATTTTGGCTCAGTTAATAATTGAATATATTCATTATTTAATTTCTTCATGAATTTTTCTTGCCAAATAGGTAATTTTTCTTGAAATAATTTCCAATCTGCTTTAGTAGTATCATAAAACATATAATTCATCTCCTCTTATATTAAATAATATTATTTTTTATTCATTTATTTTCCAATATCCATTTTTTCTAGAACCAACTCTAGTTACAACATTTAGTTCTTGTAATTTATTCAAATTATTTTGTATTGCTGTATGACCAATACCAATAATCTTTACAAGTTCAGATATTGTAATATTCGAATTATTACGCAACTGTTTTAATATTTCTATTTGTGATTTATTAAGTAATTTATCAACCACTTTTTCACCATATCTTTTAAGGATAGTTGGAACTCCTCTACCTGTTCTTTCGCTTATATGCAATTGCAAGAAAATATCAGATAGTTTTTTGTTAGTTGGTTCACTTTTTCCCTTATAAAAATCTTGAATTGTTAATTTAGGTGAAAGTGAACCATGAGATAAAATTTCAATCCTGTCTGAATAGAAAGTAAACATTGGGGCATTTTTTTCTTTCCAATTATTATGAACAAATGCATTAATTATTGCTTCACGATAAGCGTTAGCATCGAAAAGTGTTACTTCCTTTCTGGTAACAACTCTATGCCTTTCATCGGCTTGAGGAATATTAAATGTATCGCCATAATCAAGAACTTTATCGAGTGAAAGTAACATATTCATATTACCAAATTCTTTAACAGAAAACATTGGATCGGCTTTTGTTTTTCCTGCAAATATTGCAACTCTAACGTTAATATGTGAATTATCGGATAGTAGTTGAGCTAATAGATTATATTTACCATCAGAAGTGTATAAGCCTAAATTAGTTTTAAAAGTATCAATATTTAAATTAATTCCTTTTGTCGCGTAATAGTTGATTAATGTATTGAAAGACAAATCTTGATATTCAGAAACAATTGTTTCAATTGAATCTTCTTTATGATTTAGTGAAGCCCACAATATCGCTTCTCTTTCTGGATATCTTAAAAGACTTTCAATGCTTGAACCAATTCTAATGTACCTAATTTGTTTGAACGAAGTAGGAATATTATTCGCTGCTGGAATAATTAAAATTACTACACGCTTTTTTTCGAAATAAAAAGTATCAAATTTAATATTAATTCTTGGAGTTAAATTTCTTAACAAAAAATGTTCCAAAGGTTCATGATTAACTTCTGCATCATAATCAAAAGTAGTTCCAACCACTTCATGTGTTTTAAAAACAATAAATGTGGTTAATAAAGTGGTTAATATTTAACTGAAAGTGGGTGTTAAATTATTATAAAGTTGATGAATATAAAACATATACATTTTGATATCCCCTAGAACGACGTATTTTCTTTATAGTTCAAAGAGCTTGGAAACATGTTACATTTTAGCATTTTTCGCCTGTTCCCTAGAACGATATACCTATTTTTCAAAGTAGGTCTAGAACTAAAACATCGTTTTTGACCTTATGAATAGATGAAAAAAAGGCCATTTTTTATCTTTTTGGCCTATTTTTTACTAATTTTTACGTGTAATTAATGCGATACTTTCGACGATGTAATCATAGATGGGCAACTTTGAGAAATAATCTGCAAACTATTCTCCTATTTTTATATATTTTTTAGGAGATTAGTTAACAAATTAGGTGAATATATATTTAGTTATAATTTAAATCTTTCTTTTAAATGTTTTATCGAAGATTCAATATTATTATCTGAAATATAAGGAACAATTTCCTTTATTACTTCTATATCTTTATCCCACCACTTTAATTTCAATAATAAATCGATGTTTTCTTTATCGAATCTATATCTTTTAACTTCAGCTGGATTACCAACAGCAATACCATATGGCGGAATATCTTTAGCAACTACTGCATTAGCACCAATAATCGCACCATCTCCAATATGAACACCTGGCATAATTACAGCATTTTGACCAATCCATACATCATTACCTACAATGGTATCTCCTTTATTGCCTCGTTGTCCAAACGGTCTAGATAAGCCTTTAAATTCATCAATTATTTCAAATGGATATGCAGTTAGAGAGTCAAGCATATGATTAGCACCATTCATTACAAATTCAACACCCTTAGCAATCGAACAAAATTTGCCAATGATAAGCTTATCACCAATAAAATCATAATGATGAGTAACATGTTTTTCAAATGATTCTGGTCCATCTTCTGAATCGTCATAATATGAATAATCACCAACAATTATATTAGGATTAGTCACAACACTTTTAATATAACAAAACGATTTAAAGTTTGCATTTGGATAAATTGGTTTTATTTCTTTATTAACCATATTTTTACTCCTCCTTTATTGATGATACCAATAAACTTCTTAGACCTGTTTTCTATTTTTTAACAAGCGATGCCACTGTTTCTACATGAGAAAGTCATTCGTGGATTATTACGATAAAACAAGTCTAATAATTTTAAATCATTATATGTTAAACTCATTTATAATTCATTATCATTTAATATTTTTTCAGATAGTAG
>CAMVNN010000054.1 GCA_947168865.1 uncultured Bacillota bacterium | reverse complement strand
CTTAAAATTAAATATATGAAAGGGGCTTAAAAATGAATAAAAAGACTTTAAAATTAATCATATTAGGTTGCGAGGTTGTGTTTGCTGTATTAGCATTCATTATGATGTTCTTACCTGCAGTAGAAGGAAAAGTACTAGGAACAACATATAATGCATTCCAAACATCATTTGGTTACACTGAAAATTCTGCTAAAATTTGGGGATTCTCTTTTGGTAATTTCTTAACATTTATTTTCTTCCTTGTAGCAATTGGTGCTTGTTATGTTAAGGTAGTATTTAAAAAAGTAAATATCGGAAAATTTGCTGGTATAGTATCTACAGTATTATTTATAGTTGCTGGTATATTCTTTTTCTTAAATCAAACATTCGCAATTAGTGATTTAAAAGATGCTTATAAATTAGCTGTTGGTGCAATCCTTGCTGGCGTATTCTCTATCATAGCAGGTTGTGTTGTTTGTTTTGATACATTCTTTTTAAAAGATTAATTCCTAAAATTATATAGGCTATAAAAATATCCGTTGAGTTATATACTTGATGGATATTTTTATTTTGTATTGACATTAAATTTTATTGAGTTATAATAAATTGCGAATGATTTGCAAAAGAGGGATATAATGTCATATAACACTAAACCAAAAGAATATATATATCAATTTTTAGAGAATCATAAAAATAAAAGATTTTCTATAAAAGATTTAAATGATTGGTTAATAGAAAATAATTATAATGTTAATTTAGCTACTATATATAGAAATATAGATAAGCTTGTAAAAGATAATGTATTGTTGAAACATCAAAATGTTGATAGTGGATACGCAACATATCAATATATCGAAAATGAAAAATGTTTAACTCATTTTCATTTTGAATGTATAAAATGTGGTAGAGTATCACATTTAGGGGCTAAAGAAACAAATGATTTTTTAAAAATGATAAAAAAGACAATGTTTTTTGAAGTAGAGCCTCAAAATACATATATCAGTGGTGTATGCAATAATTGTAAAAAAGTATTTATTAGTTTTTAGGAGAAACATGAAAAAGTTATTAGGAATATTTAGTTTATTATTTAGTTGTTTATTATTTTTATCTAGTTGTAGTAATAATTCAAATTATGATATTGTTGTTACAAATTTCCCAGGCTATGATGCTGCAAGAGCAGTAACAAAAGATACTGGGAAATCTGTTAAAATGCTATTAGCACCAGGATCAGATGCTCATAATTATGATCCAACACCTGGTGAGATAGTTTCTATAATAAATTGCAAGATGTTTGTTTATGTTGGTGGCGAATCTGACGAAGGATGGGTTGATAATGAAATATTAGGCATTATAAAAAAGGATGTTAAAATTATCAACATGTTTGATGTATTAGAAGGTTCTTTATATGAAGAAGAGGACCACGATCACGAAGAAGAACATGACCATGAGGAAGAATATGATGAGCATGTATGGACAGACCCAACTAATTTTGCTAAAATTGTTGAGGCAATAAAGGATGCTTTAGTTGATATTGATTCTTCAAATAAAGAAAAATATGAAAAAAATTATAATGAATATAAAAATGAATTAACTAAATTAGATAATAAAATGAAAGATGAAATAGCTAAAGCTAGTAAAGATGTTATTGTTATTGCGGATAGAAACCCATTTTTATATTTTGAAAAGCATTATAATATAGAAGTTGTTGGTGCTTTTCCTGGATGCTCTACAGTTGAATCAATTTCAGCATCTAAAAAGGCAACACTTATAAATACAATTAAAAATAATAATTTAGGAATTGTATTTGTTTTAGAAACTACAGATATCAAAAATAGTGCTGGAAATGATATTAAAAATGAAATCAATTCACAAATATCTAGCGGTAGCTATAATGGTAAAAATGTAGAAGTAAAATTTATTTATTGTATGGAAAATCCATCGAAAGATGATTTTAATAATGGTAAGACATATTTAGATATGTTTAATCATAATATTGAGGTAATTAAAGAAGCTTTAAATTAGAGGTGTTAAAATGGCAATACTAAAAGTTAATCAACTATCTTTAGGTTATGAAAACCAAGTAGTTATTAATAACATTTCATTTGAAGTTAATAATAAAGATTTTGTTTTAGTAATTGGATCTAATGGCGTTGGTAAGTCTACTCTTATCAAAGGTATATTAGGTATTATTAAACCTATAAGTGGTGAAATCAGTCGTGATTTAAATTCTAAAAACATTGGTTATATGCCACAAGAAACTAAAGTAGATAAGAATTTCCCTGCATCAGTTATGGAAATAGTATTGTCAGGTTTAATCAATAAAATGGGAAGAAGACCATTTTATAATAAAGAGGATAAAGATAAAGCAAGAGAAGCTTTAAGAATTTTAAAAATAGAAAATTTAGAAAAGAAAATCTTTTCTGAATTATCTGGCGGTCAAAGACAAAAGGTTTTATTAGCAAGAAGTCTATGTGCAACTACTAATTTACTAATATTAGATGAGCCTAGTAATAATCTAGATCAAGAATCTAAAGTTGATTTTTATTGTACACTTAAGCATTTAAATGAAGGTCATGGAATAACTATAATAATGATTACTCATGATATCTCAAGAGATAGAGATGCTTTTATTGGTAATAAAGTATTAGAACTTAGAAGTGATGGATATTTTTATGGTAGTACAGATGAATATATGGAGGAATTAGGTTATGATTCTTAATGATATTTTTTCTATGCTATCTTATGATTTCGTTATTAAAGCATTACTAGTTGGTGTTTGTATATCATTATGTTCTA
>CAMVNN010000053.1 GCA_947168865.1 uncultured Bacillota bacterium | reverse complement strand
ATATTTCTTTGATTCAATTGATGTGTCTAAAAAATCATCAATTGAATTATAAACTAATGTAATTTTAGCTCTTTTATTTTTAAAATCAGTGTCATAATAATTTGATAATAATTCTTTTTCTCTTTGATTCATATAACTATTTTAATAAAATAACTCCTTATTAGTATAATACACCAAAATAAGTTTTAATTAAAGTTTGGCTCAATTATCTTATTAATTCTATATTTAAAAATGGGATAAGAAAATCTTATCCCAATCATAATATAATCAATAGTCAAATTATAAATTTAATATGAATTCTACAATCTCATCATTAGTCATATGATTATTTTTTAAAGCATTGTCTAAACTAATTCTATCTATAATTTCTTTCTTAAGTCCAAAATTATAGACAGGTGTCCTAAATTTAGACATATAAGAACTTACCTTTTGACCATAACCACCATCTAAGCAAGTTCCTTCAATAGTAATTATAGCTTTATAATCCTTAAGACCATTTAGTGTTTTAGTATCAAGTCCTGATACAAAACGAGGATTTATTAATGTAGGATTTAATCCTTTTTCATGTAATTTATCTAGAATAATTTTAGCATCAAAATAAAAATCAGAAACACCAATGATAGCAATATTTGTTCCATTAACTACAATTTCATTTGAAATATCATAATAGTTTGCAGGAACACTTCTTTCATCTTCTTTTATTCCACCACTAGGAATAATAATAGCCACAGGTGTTGTTGTTTGATCTAAAGACCAATTAAGCATTGCGATATATTCTGCTTTACTAGTAGGTGTTAAAACTAATAAGTTAGGAATGTTTGATAGCATTGGTGTTAGATAAATACCTAAATGTGTACAATCTCTTGCGCCACGTATAGAAGCACCTGAAATAAGGATTGTACCAGGATTAGAATCAAGACATAAATCCTGTTGAATTTGGTCAAAAGTTCTTTGTAAAAAACTTGCACCAGTCGCAAAAACAGGTTTAACTCCTCCTTTTGCTAAACCAGAAATCATTGCAACAGCTGTTTCCTCAGCAATTCCAACATCAGTAAAGTTATCCTTATACTTATTTAATCTATCATCTTCACTAAAACCTAAATTAAAAGGTAGTGCTGCAGCAACAACATAAATAGGATCTTTTTTATCGATTCTATTTTTTAAGATATTACCAGTTATTTCGCTATATGATTCCCTTATATATGGAATATTTTGCTTGCCAGTTGAAATTTCAAAAGGCATTGTATAATGCCAATCTGATTTAACTTTTAAACTTGGTTCATAACCATGACCTTTTTCAGTGTTAATATGTACAACAATTGGATGGTCAATATCTTTTACTTTTTTCAAGACATCAATTAATTCACTAATATTATTACCATTATCTAAATAAATGTAATCAAGATTAAATGATTTAAATAAATTATTTTTTGATTTGCCTAGTGTCTTTCTTAATTCTTTAAATCCTTCATACATTCCGCCATGATTTTCTGCAATTGACATTTGATTATCATTAAATATGATAATCATATTTGAATTAATATTTCCACAAACATTTAATCCTTCAAGTGCTTCTCCACCGGACATAGAGCCATCCCCAATAACTGTAACTACATTAAATCTTTGATTTAATATATCACGGGCTTTAACAAGGCCTAAAGAGAGACTTATGCTTGTGGAGGTATGTCCAATTGAAAACATATCATGCTCACTTTCTTTAGGATTCGTATAACCTGATACAGTATTATACTTATCTTCATTAAAGAATGCATCGCTTCTGCCTGTCAATATTTTATGTGTATATGATTGATGTGATACATCAAAAACAAATTTATCATTTGGAGAATCAAATACGTAATGCATTGCAATCTCTAGTTCTATTGAACCTAAATTTGGACCAAAATGACCGCCAGTAATACTCATTTTTTTAATTAAGGCTTTACGTATTTCATCAGCCAAAATATTAAGTTCTTCAATATTTAATTTTTTTAAATCTTTAGGACTCTTAATCTTTTCTATCATGGTCTTATCTCCCGCTACTTTGATTATCTAAATTAAGTTTCATATTTAAATATTTTTGATATTTTTCTTCACTTTTTTGATAAAAAGGTTTATTTCTATCAAGTGAATCAATTAACTCAATATCTGATTCTTTTAAATGGAAATTTAAAACACCTAAATTTGCATCTATATGATCTCTAGACTTTGAACCGGGAATACAAACAAACTTATGTTCTATTTGCCATCGAAGCAATAGTTGTGCATTTGTTCTATAATAATCATTTCCCATCATAGTCAATATAGGTTCATTTAATAATTCTTTATCTCCATGACCTAAAGGATACCAAGACATTATCTGAATATTATTTTTAATTAAATATTCTCTAAATTCATTTTGTTGATAATATGGATGCAACTCCATTTGTATAACTTGAGGTCTAATTTTGCAAGTTTTTAATATTTCTTCAATTTTGTCCTTAGTGAAATTAGAAAGTCCAATGGCTCTAATTTTTTTATCTAAATAAGCCTTTTCTAAATTCTTATAAGCATGAATATAATCACCACAAGGTTGATGTAAAAACATTAAATCAATATAATCTAATGATAATCTTTTAAGTGATTTATCTATAGCTTCATCATCTAAATAATAACTAGGCCAGATTTTGGTAGATACAAAGATATCACTTCTATTTATTTTAGAATCCTTAATTGCATTTCCTACGGCTACTTCATTTTCGTAATATTGAGCTGTATCAACAAGCCTATTACCTTTTTCAAAACTAGCCAAACATGCTTGATAAGCTTCTTTTGGTGTAAATCCAAATGTTCCTTGACCAAAAAAAGGAATCATAACACCATTATTTAATTCGTAGTATTTCATAGAATCACTCCTAAAAATCTTCCCTTTAAATTAT
>CAMVNN010000052.1 GCA_947168865.1 uncultured Bacillota bacterium | reverse complement strand
TACGACCTAAGATTCCTTTCATTTTTTTCCTCCTATTAATTTAATGTTTTGATTTGGATATCAACTCCGCTAGGTAAATCAAGATGTCCTAAAGCATCTATTGTCTCCTTGCTTGGATTGTTGATATCGATAAGTCTTTTGTGAGTACGCATCTCGAATTGTTCACGTGAATCTTTGTATTTGTGAACTGCTCTAAGAATTGTAAACTTTTCCACTTCGGTTGGTAGTGGAACTGGTCCGCTTACTACTCCACCAGTACGTTTAACAGTTTCAACGATTTTTGCAGCCGCTTTGTCTAACGTTCTGTGTTCGTAAGCTTTTAATTTAATTCTCACTTTTGTGCTTGACATACCAATATCCTCCCTTCGCCTATATCTAGTATAGACTTGCTCCGGAACAAATTACCTGATTTCCAAGTTTTGTTTTATCAACTCTGCCTGGTGTATCAGCAACTTCGCCCATCTAAGCCAGTCACACATTTATTAATTATATACGAAAATATTATGAAATGCAAGCATTTTTTATGCTTTTTTTTAGAAATTTTACACTTTTTATTTTAAAATATTTAAAAACCATTTCTAACATGTAGAAATGGTATATATTTATTGGTTTTCCTCTATTTTTTCAGTGACAAAGAATTCATCTAAAATTGTGCTCTCATAATTATCTAATTCATAATTATAGAATGTTCCTTCTCTATCTTTTAATTCTTCATTTTCAGTTGTATGTTCACTTTTTTCAAAAATATCGCGTAGTTCTTCATCTTTTAAGCTTTCACTATCAGCAAAAATTATGCCATTAACCATCTTAACATCATAGTTATCATCGCCCTTGGTATATTCGATAGTTAAAATATCCCCGTCTGCAACACCAGCGCCTTCATGATAACGTTTTATTAATTTATAGTTGGCTAATTTAGCAAAAATTGTATTTAAATTATCGTTATTTAATGAAGCATTTTTCTTTTCTGCATCTAATGATGTTCTTTCAAGTGTTATATTTGTAATGTTTTGTTCTTGAAGATAATTCATCCAAGCAGGATAAGTAGTATTTTCAGTGTTATTATTATCTACAACCTCCTGATTAGTTGTATTATCATCAGTTTTTTTGTTTTTATCAAATGGCTTTGTAAGATATATTACTATAAAAGCTATAATTGCTATTAATAATATTAATAATATAGCAACCAAAATGGGTGAATCCTTCTTTTTTACTGGTTCCGCAGGTTCTCCTGATGGCATACCTTGTTGCGGTGTCTCAATAGTGTTATTTGCTTCCACATTCATTTGTGGAGGTATTATTTGTTGTCCCATCTGATTTCCATTAACCGATGGAATACTTGCATTAACTGGTACTTCTTGTGTTAGTGATTGATTATTAGGCACAACTGGTGTTGGCTCTTGTATATTCATATTTGTAGCAGTATTCATAGACATCATATTTGGCACCGATTGTTCTTGTACAGGTGCATTGGTTGGTATCTCTTGTGTAGGCATTGTAGTTGGTCCTACTCCACTAGGAGTTGATGCTATAACATTTTGCTCTACAGTTTGATTATTTTGAACGCTTATAGGTTCTGATGGCGGTACCATAAAAGTCATTCCAGCAGGATTTCCTGTTGACGTGGCATTTGTAGAATCTAAAACAACTGGTTCTCCACAAATCTTACAAGATGTATCAGTCGGAGCTAATACGTTACCACATTTCTTACAATTCATTTTTTTACTTCCCTTCTTATCATATTGCCATACGGCTATATTAATAACATTATATTATGTTATTTTAATATCGTCAATTATTTTTTTATTCTTCATTTGAACATGTACTACTATTCCATTTGTTTGGTTCATACACAACACCAAAGAATAACATTTCATTTGTTTTGGAATCTTTTATAATATAAATGAATGGGCGATTAAATTCTATTTCTATATTTTCCTTTTCTATTATTATAGATGTATTTTTAAACATTCCATAATATGTAATAGCAGCTGCTTTAGTACCTTTTTCATTTAAGTCAATATGTGTTTTGTGAATAGCTTCGCCAACATATAAATTATCAATGACACTATTCTTATCCATAATATTTGAGAAATTGGCATTATTTGGATCAAATGCCTGGATGATTCCTATTTTTTTTAATACTTCTTTAAAATCTGATAATTCATAATCATATCTAAATCTAGGAAGTGATACTTTTATTTCAAATTCATCATTTACTTCTTTAGCTGTTTTATATAGTTCATTTAACATTTTGGTATTTAAAATATCAATATAATCATCTATATTGTCATTAGGTAAAATAGCTACAAATTCAAGATTCTCACCATTATCATAATCTTCCTTCCCATTTGAAGCATATTTTTTATAAGGAATTATTATGCCTGTAGCAGTAGCACTTTTAAGATATTTAGCACCACTATACTTAAAAGTATTATGCATCATCTCTACTTGCATAGCTTTGTTATCTATTTTAGTAAATTTAGCACTACTTGTTTTATTGCATTCAAATGGACTATCCCATTCGACATCGATGGCTAAGGCATTGGCAAGTCCTAAGACAAAATCTTCATTGACATCATTTAATATTTCTTTAATCATACCATTTGTTTTAGTATTTACCCAATCATTAATAATTTTAGGAGTTTTAAATTCATCATATAGAATTTCACTTTGATATTTAGCTTTCAATGTATTGTAATATGATTCTTTAATATATTTTTGATATTCGTTTTTAATAAAAGCAGCGTTAGCTACACTAATACGATCTTTTATAGTAATATCATTAATATTTCTTTCACCAATAACATTTAATATTTCATCATAAGTTTTATCTTTGGCGCCATTTTTTAACATATTAAGTGCTATTTCAATTGAATAAGGACTAATTAAATAATTAGCATTATTAGTTTTATTTACTGTTTTGATTAGGTTTAAATTAAATTCACCACTGACATATCCATAATTATTATCATTTGGTTCTGTGTGTTTTGTTTTAGTGCTATTGATAATTATCACTCCTGTAAAAACTAAAATAATCGTTAAAAGAATACTTAATATAATTATGTTTTTCTTTCTCATAGAATTTACCTTTAATACATTAATTCAAATAAATACTTACCTATTAAGAAGCCCACTACTATAGATGCAAGTAGTACAATAATTGTTATAATAATTTCTTTTTGATTACTAGTTTGTTTGTTTTCTTTTTTATTTGTTTCTTTTTTTTCTAATTCAATGCTTTCTTTCTCCATTTTATCCTCCATAATAATTATAACATATATTATTCTTTTTTGGGTAATTTTCATTTAAATTTTATATAATTGAATAATAAACATATATCATTTTTGGACATAAAAAAATACCAGCAACTACCTATTTTCGCATTCACTATCGT
>CAMVNN010000051.1 GCA_947168865.1 uncultured Bacillota bacterium | reverse complement strand
AATACTTTAATAGCAACTAGCATTAAAATAAGTATTAAAATCAACAAAAATAATAAAATAGATAACAACTTATTATTCATAATAAATCTCAATAATTTTTTAAAAAACTTCTTCACTATAAATCACCTACTATAATTATACTATATAAAAAAAAATTTATCAACAGAAAAAAAGGTGACTACTCACCTTTTAAAACTTCAATTGCCTTTCTCATCTTCATATCATACTTCATCATATCAAGACCACCAAATGCATTTAAGAATTCATCTTCCTTCATTTGATACTTAGAAGCCATTTCTTTAGCCTCTTTTTTAGCATCAGAATCACTAACCTCAATATTTTCAACCTTAGCAATTTCTTCAAGCATCAATCTATAAGTAATTCTCTTAGTAGCTTCATCTTTCATTTGTTCTCTTAACTTAGACTCATCTGAATTAGTAAATTGATAAAATTGTTCTAAACTTAAACCTTGCATTTTTAAAGTCTCTTCATATTGTTTAACCATACGATTTAATTCTTCATTAATCATAACTTCAGGAATTTCAACTTTAACATTCTTTCCAGCAGCAGCTAATAATTCATCTATATACTTATTCTCTGCTTCGCTATCTTTTCTTACTTTAATATTTTCTTTAACTTGTTTTTCTAAACTTTCCTTAGAATCAATACCTTCCATACCTAAATCTTCAAAGAAATCAGCATCTAATTCAGGAACACGTTTAACTTTAATTTCATTAACTTTAACCTTAAATACAACTTTAGCACCTTTTAAATCTTCAGCATGATAATCCTTAGGGAAAGTTACATTAATATCTTTTTCTTCTCCTACAGCCATACCAATAACTTGATCTTCAAATCCAGGGATAAATGTATTTGAACCAATCTCTAAAGAATAATTTTCACCCTTTCCACCAGCAAATGCTACACCATCTTTAAATCCTTCAAAATCAATAACAGCGATATCTCCATTTTCAACCTTACCAGATTCTTTAACAACATTCTCAGTATAATGACCTCTTAAATGCTCAATTTCGTGTTCTATCTCTTCCTTAGAAACACTTACCTTATCTTTCTTAACACCTAAACCTTTATACTTACCTAATTTAACTTCTGGCTTTAATGTTAAAGTAAATAAATACTCAACACCTTTCTCAGAAATATCACTTAAAGTAATCTCTGGTTGAGCAACTATTTCTAAATCTTTAGCTTTTTTAAACATATCACTATATGCATCATCTAAACATATATCAGCTGCATCAAAATTTAATCTTTCTTGAGTATACTTCTTTAAAAATACACTTTTAGGAGCCTTACCTTTTCTAAAACCATCAACTTGAAAATTACTACTAGCCTTCTTATAAGCCTTCTCTAAAGCATCCTCCCATTTTTTTCCTTCAATTTTAATTTTTATTTCTTTAATATTTTCCATAAATACCTCCATTTGTACCAATATAGTATATAATAAAACAAATATTTTTACAAGTAAAAAAAAATGTTTTCAAAAAAAATATATGTAAAATTACATATATTTATTTAGTTTTAGTATAACTTTTACTTAAATCAAGATTACCCATATTCATACCATTCATAACAACATAACTATTTTGACCACTAGTACATATAGAATATGAGTCACTTACATTAGATCCCCATTGCATATAAGCCATATCATCAACAGGAACATTGACAGAATCAGCGAGTGTTTTTATATCAGAATCATTTCTTAATAAAGCAATAGGCATTCCATCAACAGAAATTATATCTTTAGCATTTGAGCAAACAAATTCAGATTTATAATCATCATCATAAAAAGTATATGACATAACATCATTAACACCATAACTATAAACAGATTCATTTAAAGCTAAATAATGACTAGACGCTCCTGCAAAACCACTTGCTTGAATAATCTTATCGCCAAAAATACGATTATTGTTAATAATATTAACAACACCCTTATTAGTAACATAACTATTTTCATTACCTATAAACTTATGCAATGAAATTTGAGATTCTTCATTAAGAATAGAACCTGATAAATTCAATTTATTATTACTTTTAATTATATCAATATCAACACCAGTTTCAATTGCAATTTCTTCAATATTATCACCAATATGACCTAAATATAATTCTTCCATTACTGGATAAGCAATAATAGTTCCAACTGGATAAGCACCAAGTTTTGGATTATGAGAATATAACTCACTAGTAGATATATTAAATCTATTACAAATATCTTCGATAGAATCCTCATCAGTTATCTTATAAAAATCATCATATCTTGAATATACATATTTACAATCCATACTCATAACATAACTACTATAAAGAATATCAGTATTCCCATTTAATTCAGCATTTGTTTTATTTTCAGTTTTCAAGTATTGCTTATAACCATACCCTGCATAAGCAAATGGCTCAGTTGTAGGTTCAACTACTTCCTCATTTTTATTTTCAACGTACTCACCTGCAGATGCAAATGATTCTGTTATTGTTTCTACATCAGTAGTAGGCTGTTCCTCTTTTTCTTTATTTTTTAAATATTGCTTATAACCATATCCAGCATAAGCAAATGGTTCTGTCGTTGTTTCTACTGTAGTAACAATGCTAGATGTCTCAAAAGAATTAGATTCACCAGTTTTTTCAACAACACCACAACCAGATAGCGTTAAAATACCACCAATAAATATTGATAATCCACTATATTTTTTTAAATTTTTTTATTCATAAATATCCCCTCCAAAAATGAAAGTAAAGAATATTATACTACAATAAGAAAAAAAGTCAAATTTCACTAATTATTCAAATAATATTGAATTAAATAAAATAAAAATGATAAAATTAAATTGGTGATAATATGTACGATGTAATAATAATAGGAGCAGGTCCAGCAGGACTATTTACAGCCTACGAATTAAGTGAAAACAATAAAAACTTAAAAATACTACTACTTGACAAAGGAAAATTTGCAAAAAATAGAATATGCGCAATGAGCAAAAATAAAATACCATGTAAAAACTGTAACCCATGTCAAATCATGTCTGGATACGGAGGTGCAGGAACATTCTCTGATGGAAAACTAAACTTCATACCAAAACTTGGAAAATCAGACCTATTTAAGTATATGACAGAATCAGAAGCAAATGAACTAATTGATGACACAGAAAAAATATTTAATAAATTCAATATGGATAGTAAAATATATCCAACAAATATGGAAGAAGCAGACAGAATAAAAAAACAAGTCGCAATAAATGGTGCAAAACTACTATTAATAAAACAAAAACACTTAGGAAGCGATAAACTTCCAACATATATACAAAACCTAACAGACTATCTTGAAAAAAACAACGTTGAAATAAAAGAAAATACAAATGTAATAGATATAAACACAGATGAAAATAATATAAATACAATAACATATAAAGAAAAAAATAAAGAAATTAAAGTACAAGCAAAAAATATTGTAGTTGCACCAGGAAGAACAGGCGC
>CAMVNN010000050.1 GCA_947168865.1 uncultured Bacillota bacterium | reverse complement strand
TATATATTACTTACTAAAAAAAGCCATTTCTGGCTTATAAATTAACGACATCAAAATATGTTGTTATATCTAGTATCCATTTAATCCATGCGGTAACGGTACTAGTTCTTCTTCTGGCTGTACTTATTTTATTGATTTCATTTCTACATTCATCAATGGATTTAGCTATTTCATCTGTATCAAATGAATAATTCTCAATTTGTTGTTTCATGGCTAGATAAAAAGGTTTATGAGATAAAATAGATCTTACTATTTCTAATGTTCTATCCTTATGATTCATTTTCATAATCTTTTTGCCATATTCTGTTAAAGTATATTTCTTATCTTTTTTAACAAAACCCAGATATTTTGCAGCATCAATATAATAATTTGTTTGCCTTGGGTCATATTCTAAAAAATTAGTTATATCATCTGGAGTCATATCTTGAGAATTCAATTCTCCAAGTAAATCTAAAACAATATTGAATGTATTTGCTTGTGGAAATGGTATACTTTCATCTTCATCTACAAACTCAACATTGCCCATTATATCCATAATATCCGATAATTCTATTGGATTATATGGTTCATCTAATATATATCTTTTAATTTCTTTTAGACAAATGCTATTGTAATCATTTTCATTTTCAAATGAATAAACAAAGAAGTTAAAAATATTATCATGTTTTATTAACATTATAGGAATTATTTCTTTGTTAGTATTAGATTTCCAAACTTTATATGGATAATATAGTTGCCTAATAATAAAATCCTTCATGTAATGATTTTTTGCTTCTAAAATAACAAATTTTGAAATTCCTTCATAACTAGCATCTATTTCCATTTGAGAGTTTTCTACATTAACATCAAATGTGTTTTGATCATTAAGTAATATTTTATAATTAAATTCTCCAGTACCCATCCTTCCAGAAATGGTAGGAACTACTGATTCTCCAATTATATCTTCTAACATTCCAGAAATATAAGCAGCATTAAGAGAAATAGCTTCGCTCGTTATATTTTTATAATCAATGGTAGTAATATAATCTGGTAATTTTTTTGTTTCTACATCAATATTATTATCGATATTAATAGACTGATAATTTTGAAATTTTCCAATAATATATGTTCCTCTTTTAACAGGTAAAATAGCCAAATCATTATCTTTAAAAATGTCTGGCAAATTTTCACTACTATCAAATTTAGTCATTAAACGAGGTTCTCTACCTGATAATTTTATATCATCAGCTGATATTTCATAAAATCCATTATCATTGATTTCTTTTAATATATCAAATTTTTTAAATAGTGAATTCCAAGCTTCATTATTTTTCGATATCCAGTTTTCCAACAATCAAAACCTCCTCTACTTCTCCCCTTTTTTTTGCATTACTATTAATATTTCTTCTAGCATTAACTGTATTTATTGTATATGTGACATATTTTGTTTTATCACTATATAATTCAACAATAAAAGGAGTTTTAGAATTACTAATCATAACATAGCAGCCTTTTTCAATTAATTTATCACACATTAATTTAAGTCTTGTTTGATCTTCCCTTGTAAAACCATCTTTTGTATATCCAACAAAATTCATTTGTTCATCATATTGATCATATGGAGGATCTAAATAAATAAACGATCCCTTTGGTGCATCCTTACAAGCATCTTCAAAATCGCCTGATCTAAACTCAATTTCATTTTCATTAAAGTATTTACTCATAGCTCTTAAAACAGGTTCATTACATATGCAAGGATTCTTATAAGAACCATATGGTGAATTAAATTGACCAGCGCTATTCATTCTAAACAATCCATTATAACAAGTTCTATTTAAATATATTAATCTTGCAGCGCGCTCTACTGGAGTCCACTTTTTATATTCATCAGTTCTATCTACTCCTCTGATTTCATAAAAACTTTCAGAATCATTTTTTGTTTCATAATATTTTAATTTTTCAATTAACTCTTCTAAATTATCTTTAATACATCTATATAAATTGATCAAATCTTCATTATAATCATTGATAATAGCCTTTTTAGGTTGCAGATGAAACAATACCGCACCACCACCAACAAAAGGTTCATAATAGCTTGTATATTTTTTAGGGAAAAATTTTTCTAATTGTGATAATAATTGTCTTTTACCACCAGCCCATTTCAATACTGGTTGAAGAATCAAATTCTTTTTACGTCTCATATTATTATCACCTACACTTTCTAAAAATAATTATATCATAAAAACAATATTTTTTGTGCTTAATCGACAAAATTATTGTTAATTTCAAAATTCAATTTCCACTCAATATAATCATGTGTTGATATTTCACCATTTTCTCTTTTTTCTTTCATTTCCTTCCATTCTTTAAGGCCTTCTAATACACATTTACCATAATCAGATAATTTAGATGCAATATTATCTATATTTATATCAAAGAATGGCATTAATTCTTCTTCCCACATAGCAATATATACTAAATCAATTGGATCTGTTAAATCATAATCTCTAATAGCATCAATACTTACATGATATAATTCTATAAGTTCTTTCATTCTTGGTGGAAGCGGATTAACACTATTATCTTCATAATTTCTAATCGTTCTATTTGGATCTTTACCTCCAAATCCAAAATATTCAGTTACTTCATCTCTTTCCATACATCTAAATACTCTAATAAACTCTAATCTAGCTCCCTTTGTTAAATCTCTTAATTTTGGTCTAAAAAAATAATCATTCATAAATCAAAACCTCCTTCAATTATTTTTTTCAACAAAAAAAGAGTCACTTTAGACTCTTAATAAATATCCCTTATTATTCCTTTAATTAAATTGTACTTGGCAGTCACCTCCTTTGCGCCCCAAGAGTTGCTATCCTAGATTGATTGCAACTATATTTTTTTATTCTTATAAGACTAGGTAAAACCACTAGTAAACTCCCCTTTATTCTTTTTATATAAATCAATAATCCTCTTTATAGCACTAAAAAAGAGTCTTTCGACTCTTTTGTGTTTTATTATCTTTCGTATGTCCTCACATACTAATTTTTGCGTCCTTTGATTGTGGCTTGTAATCTGACAAAATTGTCAAGTCTCGAAAGTATGGTGTAAAACACTCTCAAGGTAATAACTCGTAGTTAGTGTATTGTCTCAGGGTCATATTACTATCCTACCATATTGTTCCATGGTCTTGAATTTTGTACCCACCAAATAAATATATGGGCGATACTTTTAACTACTTTTACCATTTATTTATATTCTTATATTATCATACATTTATATATAAGTATAGAGGAATTTTAGAGCATAAAAAAACACCCACGGTTTTGTCCGTGGGTTTTATAGAAACACTCTAATTAGTGTTGGTTCCTTTAGTCTTAATCGTGAATAATTATGATCATACTCCATATACTTATCTACATCTTTTTTATCTATCTTAATCTCTGCGAATTGAATTGATTCTTCTTTGATACCTAACATTTGCTTTAATTCATCAAGACAACTTAAATGCCAGTCTATGTATTTTTCACGTATTATTATCTTTGATGTATACTCATCGATTATTTCTTCGGATACATTATAATCTGCATAACTCGACATATCTGCAATGTATTTTTTGATTTCAGCGATTCGTTTTTCTATGTCTTTTTTAGGTGCAGATTCTTTTTCTAACAACCCATCTTTATCCTTCATTAGTTTTCTTAATACCGTTTCGGATTCTTCTTTTTTTCTAACGTATTTATCTTCATCTATAACTCCTTTCAAATATAAATCTAGTAATTTATCCAGGGACTTTGTTTCTTCATTAATTTGTTTGTTTAATTCTGTTATTTTTTCTTTATTTTCTTCATTTAAATCTTCATCGACTATATATTGGTCAATCAGATCATATAATTCTTCTACCACATCATCTTTATCT
>CAMVNN010000049.1 GCA_947168865.1 uncultured Bacillota bacterium | reverse complement strand
TGAATTTACAGAAGAAGAGTTTTTAGAAGGTTATTCAGCACCTAAAAATCCAGAATTGATGAGAGTATTTAGAGATTTAGAATTAGTTGAGCATCTAGGAACAGGCATTAGAAAAATATTAAAAAAATATGATAAAAGTATATATCACTTTTTCCCACATTTTATAAGAGTTAGTATTAAATATAATCAAAATGAATTTGAGTATGATAATATACCAAATAAAAAAGAAATAAATTATTCGGATTTAGAATTAACTTCAGTACAAGAAGGAATAATTGGTTTAATACTAGATAGACCAAACATTACTCAAGAAGAAATGTCTAATTTACTTGGAGTTACTTCAAGAACAATTAGAAATCATATAAAGTATCTGGTTGATAATGATTATATTGAAAGAATTGGTGCTGATAAAAATGGAAAATGGAAAGTTATAAAAAAAGGAAGTGAAAAATAATGACTGATTTGGAACAAAAGAAAGCAGCTAAAGAATTTTCTATAAGATGGAAAGATAAAGGTTATGAGAAAGGTGAATCTCAAAAATATTGGATTGATTTACTTGAAAATGTATTAGGAGTAAGTAATGCATCCCTATTTATTCATTTTGAAGATACTGTTCATATTGATAAAACAACAGGTTTTATTGATGGATTTATTGATAAGACAAAAGTTTTAATTGAACAAAAATCAATTGATAAAGATTTAAGAAAAGCAATAAAACAATCTGATGGTTCTTTATTAAATCCATTTCAACAAGCTAAAAGATATTCCGCAGAACTTGCATATGATAATAGACCAAGATGGATAGTTACATGTAATTTTAAATCATTTCTTGTATATGATATGAATAATCCAAATGGAGAACCAGAAGAAATATTATTAAAAGATTTAGGTAAGGAATATTACCGTTTATCATTCTTAGTAGATACAAAAAATGAACATCTAAAAAAAGAAGAAGAATTATCTTTTAAGGCTGGTGAATTAGTTGGTAAATTATACGATGCTTTTTCTAAAGAATATCGAGATATTAATAATGAACAATCACAAAAAGATTTAAATGAATTATGTGTAAGATTAGTATTTTGTTTATATGCTGAAGATGCAGGATTATTTGGAAGAAAAAATATCTTTCATGATTATCTAGCTAAATATGATGATTTAACTTTGATGAGAGAAAATTTAATTAAGTTATTTAGAATATTAGATACACCACTTGATAAGCGTGATCCTTATTTAGAAGATGATTTAAATCAATTTCCATATGTTAATGGTGGTTTGTTTTCAAATGAAAATATCGAAATACCTAAATTTACTGAAGAAATTAAAAATACATTACTTGCTAAAGCATCAGATGAATTTGATTGGTCAGAAATATCACCAACTATATTTGGAGCAGTATTTGAATCAACTTTAAATCCAGATACAAGAAGAAGTGGCGGAATGCATTATACTTCAATTGAAAATATCCATAAAGTAATTGATCCATTATTTTTAAATGAATTAAGAGATAAATTAAATGAAGCAGAGGGTTATAAAAATGAGAAAACAAGAAATGAAAAATTAAGTGAATTTCAAAATTATATTTCATCACTTACTTTCTTAGATCCAGCCTGTGGTTCAGGTAATTTCTTAACTGAAACTTACTTATCACTTAGAAGATTAGAAAATGAAGCACTAGAAGTAATGAGTCATGGTATGATGATGTTAGATATGTCTGGTATTATTAAAGTATCTATTCAGCAATTCTATGGTATAGAAATAAATGATTTTGCAGTTAAAGTTGCTAAAACAGCTTTATGGATAGCAGAAGCACAAATGTGGAATGAAACTAAAAAGATTATTTCAACAATGTCTAATATTGGTGATTTCTTACCACTTGAAACTTATGAAAATATTGTTGAAGCAAATGCATTAAGAATTGATTGGAATGATGTCGTACCTAATACAAAATGTAATTACGTAATGGGTAATCCACCTTTTGTTGGTTCAAAGTATTCAAGTACAAGTCAGAAACAAGATATGGATTTTGTTTTTCAAAATAACAATAAAATAAAATATAGAACACTTGATTATGTTTCCTGTTGGTATTATATAGCATCTAAGTATATTGTTAATACAAAAATTAGGTGTGCTTTGGTATCTACTAATTCTATAACACAAGGTGAACAAGTAGAAATCTTATGGAAACCGATTTTAAATTTTAAAATTAAAATTGATTTTGCTCACAAGACATTTAGATGGGATTCAGAAGCTAGTTTAAAAGCTCATGTTCATTGTGTAATAATTGGATTTAGTGATAAAAGTGTATTGGTTGATAAATATTTATATGATAGTGGTAAGATAATTAAAACTGATAATATTAATCCATATTTAATTGCTGCTCCAGATATATTTGTTGAAAGTAGAAATAAACCATTTGATAATAGAAAAAAGATGATTGCTCCTAATAAACCATGTGATTATAATAATTTGAAATTAGAGCCTGATGAATATGTAGAATTTATTACAAAATGTCCAAATTCAAAAAAATGGATAAAGAAGATGGTAGGGGCTCAAGAGTTTATTAACAATAAAGAGAGATATTGTTTATGGCTAGTTGGCTGTGAACCTAATGAACTTAGAAGTATGCCAATGGTAATGGATAGAGTTAATAAATGTAGAGAGGATAGAATAAAAGCAAATACTCCTGAATCATTAAAGTTAGCAGATACGCCAATGTTATTTAGAGAACAAATAAATCCAGATAAATATTTATTAATTCCATGTGTATCATCTGAAAGAAGAAGATATATCCCAATAGGTTTCTTAGACAAAGAAACAATACCAGTTATGGGTACATTAATAATACCGAATGCCACTATTTATGACTTTGGTATATTAACATCTAATGTTCATATGTCTTGGATGAGGGCTGTTGCTGGAAGATTAAAATCAGATTATAGATATTCTAAAGATATAGTTTATAATAATTTTCCACTACCTAATCCAACTAAAGAGCAAAAAAATAAAATAGAAAAAACGTCGCAAGCAATACTTGATGCTAGAGCAAAATATCCTAATAGTTCTTTAGCAGATTTATATGATGAATTAACTATGCCTGTTGAACTAAGAAAAGCACATCAACAAAATGACATTGCTGTTATGGAAGCATATGGATTTGATTGGAAACATATGACTGAATCTGATTGTGCTGCAAAATTAATGGAAATGTATCAAGAATTGGTTAGCAAAAAAGGATAATTAGTTATGCCTAAATTTCAATCTGTTTTAAGTAAAAATGATGCTAAGGTAGTTACCAATTTAATTAACGAATATATAATACCCATATCTAATATGCATATTCTAGTAGAAGATAACAAATTTATTGCTGGAATAATGGGAGACAATTTAAAAAAAGAAACTATAGAATATTTTAAATACAATCATTTTATTGAATCAATTAATGATTTGGCAAATAAAACTAGATATTCAATTGAAAAATGTGTTATGGGATATTTAGAATTAGATGTAAAAAAATATAATCCTGTTAGTAATAATCTATCAAGTAAGGAACAGAGTATTTATTATTATATGGAAAATGCATTATTTAGAGAAATTGTATTATGGGATTCATTAGCGCAATTATATAATATTTATTTTGATTTAAAAATTGATATTAGAAAAGTTAGTTATAAGGATGTAATAAAAAAATTAAAAAATAATGCTGAAATTGATTTTAAATCATTAATCTCTTATATTGAAGAACCATTTAGTTTAAAAAATAATATAGATGTAGGTGTTCATAGTTATGTGAACGATTTAAGAAATCAGATGACGCATAGATATTCAATAGCTATCACTTCTTTTTCGAATGATTATAACTTAAGGGCAATGCCAGATGCAATTTATAGAATAGCAAAAGATTACAATGAAGTTACGAAAAGACTATGTGAGATCATTAATTTAATAATAAAAAGAATATCTGATAACGGCATAGTAGAATTAATTGATTTGTAAAACTTAAAAATTCATGGTATCATTTCAATTAGAAGTGATATCTTTTATTGTAGTAATATTCACATACAATTAAACTTCTAAAATCATACAAAGGTGTTGATGGACTTAAAACAGGTATGACAGATAATGCAGGATATACTA
>CAMVNN010000048.1 GCA_947168865.1 uncultured Bacillota bacterium | reverse complement strand
GAGCAAGGGACTGAAAATCCCTGTGTCGGTGGTTCGATTCCACTAGGAGCCACCACTGAGATTATATAAGCACGTTAATACGTGTTTTTTTTTATATATTTTTATGATAAATTTGACTAAAATAAAAAGTGGTGTTTAACCACTCTTTATAAGTAACAATTAAAATTATTTGTTATTAATAAATTTTATATCTTTTAATTTTTGTAAAATATCTTTGGTTGTTGCACTTTCTTTTGTTATATGGGAAAGCTTTGAAGGATCTTTTCCATTAATAATAAATACAATTGATGGTTCTTCATATGCAATTTCTAATTCTAATTTGTTTTTTTCTTCATTACTTATTTTACTTGTATCAATTTTATATCCAGCTAGATCATTATCTTTCAATACAGTATCAAGTGTTTTCTCTAAAGTACTTTCTCCATTTGAAAAATAAATAATAAATGATTCCTTGTTACTTAATTTTTCATTTAATTCTTCTAAGTTAAGTGAAGATAAATTAGAACTAGAACAACCAGTTAGTACAAATAATAATAAAAATAAACTTAAAAATATCTTTTTCATAAACACCTCTAATTGATGATATCATATTTTAAGAATCTATACAATTAATTTTACAAAAGATAATAAAAAATGTATACAATATGGTAAAAAATATGCTATACTTATTAAAGTAGAAGGTTATAATCAATGAAGGTATTTAAATTATATTTTTGTTGTATTTGTAATTATTTTTAAATATTAGAAAAATTTTCATGTAACGTTGTAATATTGGAATAAAACATCTAAAAAAATATATACAAATGGAAAGATTGTGTTATAATGTTATTAGAATAGAGGTGGTGTTCTTGAAGGAAGCAATGTGGGGGGTTGGATTAATATTATTATCGGTATTTGGTATTTTCTTGATGAGTTTATTTGGAAGTATAACAGTTACTAATCAGCAAGATTATACTGCTATGAAAAATACTGTTGAAGCTGCAATGTATGATGCAATTGATATTGGTTTATATAGAACAGGTTTTTGTATTTGCTCTAATACGCAAAAGAATACTGATGGTAAATGGATTTTCACTGATAGCAGTCAATATAAAATTTTATCTTTGAATGATGATTCATGTAACTATGATGAATATAGTGATTGTGAACGTATTGATGGTGAATATGTTATTGACAAAAAAGTCTTTGCTGAGAGTTTAGTTAGAAGATTTGCAGAAAGTGTTAAAAGTAGTTATGATTATCAAATAATTATTGAAGATGTTGTCGAATATCCACCTAAGGTAAGTGTGAATGTAAAATCATCAAATAAATATGATCCAAGTACTGGTGATGAAGAGTATAGTATTGATAATAAGATTGATGCAATAATTGAAATGGATAGTGCTATTGATGTTCATACGGTTGATGATAAATGTTTAATAGATGACATTACATGTGATTCAAAAGGTAAATGTAAAGATAGTCATGGTAATTTATGCTTTGAAAGAGAAGAATATACCCCTGAAGAAAAGAAACAAAAGTGTCAGAAAAATGTTACATGTAGACAAAAAGGAAATGTGTATGAATGTAGAGATCCCGATGGTAATCTTTGTGGAAGTGGATATATCCAGATACCTACGATACCTACAGGAAATCCCAATAAGATGCAAAAAGCAAATGAAATAGAGAAAAAAATAATTCGAAGAGGATGCTTTTTAAAAGGAACCAAGATAGTGACTGAAAATGGTTATAAAGATATTAATGAAATTAAAGTTGGCGACTATGTTCTAACATATAATGAGAAGAAAAAAGTCAATGAATATAAGAGAGTTGTTCATTTATTTGAACTAAAAGATTTACATGAAGAATTATATACGATAAAAACAGATGATACCGAGTTAAAGTTGACTGCACTTCATAATGTATATACTAAACGTGATGGCAAGTATCTATATCTTGCAGCACAAGATTTGAAAACAGGTGATATTGTTCGATATTCTGATGGTGAATATCATGAGATTATAGATATAAAATATGAACCAATAGAAGAAACAGTATATAATCTTGAAATAGAAGATAATCATAATTTCTATGTAGGAGATAAAGGAATACTTGTGCATAATGCGGTATCAGTAGGAAATGGATCAAATTCCAGTTCATTAAATAAAGCGCTTGCTGATTAAATAAAAAGGAGAGAAAAGAAATGAAATTAAAGAATTTATTAGCAAATAAAAATGTTGTTACGATATTTGGGGCAATACTTATTGTAATTGTATTATATGCCTTTTATAATTGGAGGGTTAAACAAGCAATTGATCCAATTAGGGTACCAGTTGCAAGCAGGACAATTGGACCTAGAACAGAGATAACTTTAGATATGATTACATATGTTGATATACAACAATCTGCAATTAGAAATACTGTATTAACTAACGTTAATAATGACAATCAACCAAAGAAAATTGTTGGAAGATATACAAATGTTAACTGTACTATTCCAGAAGGAAGTTTCTTCTTTGATGGTATGGTTGTTCTTGCAAGTGAACTTCCTGATTCATTTTTGGATGATCCAGTTTTAAAAGATGGTATGGTCGCTTATAATTATACGGTTAATATGAAATCAACATATGGAAATTCTATTTATCCTGGTAATTACGTAGATATTTATTTTAGGGGTATACAAGATTCAAAAGTAGTATTTGGTAAACTTGTCCAAAATGTTAAGGTCCTTGCAGTAAAAGATTCGTCTGGTAATCACGTATTTGAAAATATGGAAGAAAATAGAACACCAAGTCAAATCATTTTTGCTGTAACAGCTGAAATTCATGAATTATTAAGAACAGTAGAATCTCTTGGCAATGCTGAAATAATTTTGGTTCCAACTAATGTTGCATATAAAAATACTGAAAATGAAGAAATTGCTATGGAAATTACTAGTGAGGAAATTAAAAACTATATTGAGGAAAAACGCGTGTATAAATAAAATGGGGAGGCTATGATGAATCAAGGAATTAATGCTTATGAGATAAATGGTAATGATTCAAAAGCTACTAGCACAGAAATAAATGATAGTCTATTTTCTAATATTGATTTTGGTCCGTTGCAGCAATATTTAGATGATGATAATATAACCGATATTTCCTATAGTAATAATGGACAAGTTTGGTTAAAATCTCTTGATAAAGGTGTATATCGTGTTGAAAATCCTGGTATAAATAATGAGCTGATTGAGAAAATTGCTTTTCAATGTGCAAATATTATGGGTAAAACATTTAATATGGCATCACCTTTTTTGGATAGTGAGAGTTCAGAACTTCGTATGAACTTTGTTCATGAATCAATTGCTCGTAATGGAATTGCAGTTGTTTTTCGTAAGACACCTGCTAAAATAAGATTAAAAAAAGAAAAAATAATAGAAGATAAATATATTACTTTAGGAATACATGACTTTTTAATTGATGCAGTTAAAGGGCATTGTAATATAATTGTTAGTGGTGAAACCGGAAGTGGAAAAACTGAGCTTGTTAAGTATTTAGCAAGTCATACTGCCGAGAATGAGAAAATTGTTACTATTGAGGATACATTGGAACTTCATTTGGATAAAATATATCCTAATCGTGATATTGTTGCAATGAAAACAAATAATATTGCATCATATTCTGATGTTTTAGTTACGTGTATGAGACAGAATCCTAAATGGATTTTGCTTTCAGAAGTTCGTTCTGCTGAGGCGGTAACGGCTGTTCGTAATTCTATTTCATCAGGACATAATATTTTATCAACAATACATGCGGATAAGGCGTCTAGTATTCCATATCGTTTGTATAGCTTACTTGAGTCAAATATTGATGTTAATCAATTTATGACTACGATTTATCGTTATATTCAGTTAGGTGTACACGTTAGAGCTAGATATGATAAAAAAACAGGAAAATTTATGCGTGAAGTATGTGAGGTATGTGAATTTCATGTTACTAAAGATAATGTTCCTGAATCAAATATTATATATCGAAAAAATACCGATGGTACTGAAATAATGAATGCGCCTAGTGAATACTTAATTGATTATTTAGAGTCTCAAGGAATGGATATTACAAAAAAAGATTATATGACATCTCATAATTCTAGTGAGAGTATAGATTCACATTTAAATAATCCTGAAGCATCTGTAAATGTTAGCGAGAATAAAACAAATGTAAATGATTTAGAAAAAACTCAATATTTAGATGTTTTAAATGATGCTGAAGAATTGTAGAAAGGAGAAATATGGAATTAGTTATTATTCTATTTATAGTATTATTTGTTGTATTAT
>CAMVNN010000047.1 GCA_947168865.1 uncultured Bacillota bacterium | reverse complement strand
TTGAAAGATTCTCTTTTTGATTACCATTTTTATAACAATATTCATTGAATGTTTTAATCACACCACTATTTAAAAACTCTAAAAACTCATCATTTGTTAATTCCCCAACAAACGGATAATATGCTTTTATACTACCATCTTGATTATAAGAACAAACCGGCATACTATAATCTAAAACTGCATAATCATTTTTTCTTTTTACAATATTGAAACAGTGAGCTTCTTGTCGATTTTCTAAATCAATACACCCCATAGTGTAATAAGATTCTATATCAAATATACTTAGTATTTGTTCTGCTAGTGCACTTCTTTCAGTACACTGTGCAGCACCTTTTCCTTTTAAGTCTCCTATTTTATTATTTTCCAAGGCATTAAAATACTCTTCATCAGTTGTTGTCGTTTTCCAAGCAACTTCATTAAATATTGCCTCTCTACTAGTCTTTCCAGGATAACCAAAATAACTATTAATAAAATACTCTAAATTAAATATTAAAGATGCTTTACTAGTTATTTTATATTGTCTAATAAATTTAGCAAAATCATAAAAGAAATCTGTTGTTTGCATACTATAATCTTCAATACTTAAATTAGCATATTTTATTTTTGTATTCAATGGAATAAATCCTTTAAATACATTATTAGAACCACCATTTTGTAAAAATCCAAGTTTATCAACTTTATTTGCCTTTTCATTACATTTTTTAATTGCTTCTTCAATCACAGAATCTAATTCATTCTCATCACACTCATGTATTTGCTGAAGTAAATTCATATTCTCACCTTCTATCATAAATAATATGACTTTACTTATTCATTCCATATTCAACAGTCATATCACTATCTGTTGGAACTTTTGAAATAAAATTAAATAATGTACTAGACAAATCATTAATAGGTATTTGAATTACACCAGTGGCTCCAATACTATCAGTGTTTACTTTGTTTACTCCAGGTAGTTTGTTAATCATTTCAATATTACATAGTTTTGGAATAAAATACTCAATTCTTGCAATATCACCATTTAAAGATACTTCTATTGACAAAGCATGACCTCTATCTCTAACCATCATTATTAATTTTTTTTCATTTATCACTACCATATCCGTCCATCCAACATCCATATTAAGTGGGAACTCTTCAAACAATTTATTAAATTGTTGTGTATTTACTCCTCTTAAGGATATTGGATAATTATATTCATTATTTTTTTCTTTTATCAATGGTATTGCTTGTAAAATTTCATCATTATTAACTATATATGAATGAATAAAGTGAAGAACTTCATTTGTCGAAGTAGCTTGTTCAATGGAATCAGTACCACAAAAAGGATATCCAACAACACATTCATCTTTTACACTATCAATAAATTCTTGCTTCATATTACTAATACAATTATTATAAAATTTTTTTAATTTTTCTATATCAAAACCACAAGAATAGAAATTATTCTTTGTAACATTTTCTAAAAAACAAATTCTATCTAAAACATTTGATTCTTTTCCAAATATATCTACTGAAATACACTTAAACTCAGTAAACATATACGTTATTAATTCATCTAGTTCATCTGTATATTTTTGTATAGAATTTTCATCTAAATACTTTATACTTGTTGGCGCTAAATTATACATACCCTTTTTTATTCTTAAATCAGTTTCAAAAAAATGTTGCAACTTTATTATTTTTTCATTCATATTATCATCCTTTAATATATTGTATCAAAATTATAACAAAAAGTCATTTATGTTTGAATAGTTTTAATATTTTTATTAATAATTCGCTTATAAATATAAAAAAGAATTATCTAATCAATAATTCTTTATAGTTAACGACTAATTAATTCATTATTTTTACATAAATAGTTATCTATAATGTGATGTGTTTCTGTATAATCAACACTTTCATATAATTTTGCTTTTTCAAATGGATCATTTACATGAACTAATTTATCATAATAAATTTTTGATTCTTCTATCATTTTACTAGATAACATTCCATATAATTCTGCTACATCTTCACCTAATTTAGTAAAAAGGAACTCTTTCCTCTTATGCCTTTTAACAAATGTTAGTTCATCCATTATCTCTTTACCAATTATTTGTTGTAATTTTTTTGCTATTTCTACTTCTTTAGAGTAACCATAAGCTGCAATTTTTATTTTGTTTTTTTGAGCTAATTCACGTGTCTTTAATTCATTAATACCCTCTTCCAATGGTGTAGATCCACAGCTACCGCAAATATGCATGGCTTCATGCAATAAACTTTCTTCAAAATAGTCATATACAGAAAGCCCCGACTCAATTAAATGATTTATATATTCCATATATGTTGTATTTGTGTCTAGATATTCTTCAATATTTCTACCTCTATTTGGTTTTGTTCCATAATTATCATATTGTTTTAATAGTGGAAATATTTGATATGCAGCTTTAGGTAGTAATAACACTCCATCTTGTACAATAAATGTAATTGTATTTGATGTATTAAATCTTACTATCTCAGAATTATTATTTAATGCATTTAATATTTGCTCTCTATCACAATTGGTATAGCTATTCAATATTAACTTGATATACTCTAAAAGCAATTCTTTGATTTTCAAAAAATCCTGTTCCACATTATCACTTCCCTACGTTAATTATATAATATGACTAACTACCTCATCTTTATTTTGATTACTAATAAGTGGATATCTCAATACTTTTTTATTTGAATCAAAAACAACAGCACCTGGAAATAAATTGTTTATTTCATCCAATTCTTCACTAGAGTAATTGTTATTTTTTACGCATATTCCATTTATAAGTTTAGATGGAATTCCACCTGGTATTGCTGACCAATAATTAGTTTTGAAGTCATAATTCTTTCGCATATTTTTACCGGCAGGAGATATTGGTTCAATCAACTCTTCTAATATTTCTAATTCATTAGTAGAATATAATGAGGAATAATCTGGATTAACTCGTTTTTGATGTTCAAACTCAAAATAATCTAAATGCAATAAATATTTCATCAATAAATTGTTTTCATCAAAAAACAAAATCACATTTTCACCTAAATTTAATCTACTTCTATCATCTTCAGCTAAATCACCACTATATGGATAATTTTCTCCTTTCATTCGAGAAAGAAAAGTACAAAAGCACCCTTCTCTTTCACTTTCTAATTCCCCAAACCATTCACTTGCTAATAAACCATATTTGGATATATTCTTTAAACTTTCTATTGAATTTGAGCATCTATGATTCAAAGCATTTAAAGGAATAACAACATTACCATTATCATCAATTTCCATTGAATCAATTGGCTGCTCTTTTAATCGTTCTTCCATATTCAAATATAACAATTCTAATTTTTTTATAATTTTCATTAGTTTTGTGTCATTTGTCCAATCATAATTTGATAATTTTTTATATTCAACAGATACATCTCCAATATTTGCTCCTTCAATTACCATAAAAATTAACTCCTATATTCATTATATCATCTATTTCATATTCTCTTGATACAATTTTTTTCATTCAAACAAAACTCCATTACATTTTTTCTTACTTCAAATTAAAAATCTGATTATATCATTATTAAATAATGGATTATTTTTGATTTATCTTAATTTCTTTTTTAGTATTAATAGGAGATTATTCAACAAAAATAAATTTATATTTATGTGAGATGACTATTTCAATTTAAGATAAAAAAAGATTTGTTAGGTATTAATTTTTAATAAAATTCAATGTAACTTCCAGTGCTTCTTTCATATGTTCATCATTGTGAAAGCCATGATCTGCGCCTTCTATTAAATGTAACTTAGCATTCTTACATTTCTTGCTTGTATTAAGTGAAGATTTATATGAGACATATGGATCAGCTGTGCCGTGTATAAATAATAATGGGATATTAAGTTTTTGCAATGTCTTGTAAGTAGTATATTTGCGCTCATCTTTAAAATATTCATAACTTAATTTCCATCCGTTTTCAATTGGATAATAACCTTGCTTTTTCGCAATTTTTTCTTTCTTGCTTGGAATATTAAATAATCCTCTTCCATAATCAATAGCTGAATACCATAATACAATTTTTCTTATCTCATAATTGTTTAAGTTAACATTAGAAACAATTCTTCCACCCATAGAACACCCAATTAAAACAAATGATTTAAAACCATATCTATCTCTCAACATATCAAGTGTATCATGTAAATTTTTTATCATATTAGATACAGTATATTCTTTATACTCACCATCTGATTCGCCACATGATACAAAATCAAACCTAAAATTATTTATATTATTTTTTGATAGTTCTTCTGCTAATCTAGTAGTCGGCCTAGAATCTTTACTGCTTGTTCTAGCGTGACATATAACTACAACCATATCATTTTTATCAACTTGATTTAGGATACCACAAAGTTTTAAATTATTATATGTACTATAAAACACTTTTTCTTCTTTCAATACTATCATATCCTCCACTTATTCATTATATCACAATTTTTATTCATCACTTTAATTTCTTATTTTCTTTTTCTAATTCTTTCAAACTTCTATCTGGTGTTGGCAATTTTTCTGGCATAGTTCCTCCTAATCTTTTAATACTATCTCTTACTTCCTTACCCACTTCATAATGAACAGAAGTTGCAGTATATTCATTATCCACATTATCTCTTTTTAACTTAGCGTCTGTTTGAGCAAGAGCAATGATTTTAATTTTTTGGTTGCAATTTTTGGACTATTAAGTAGCAAGCATATCTTGATAATTTATAATCTTTTTTAAAATTATTAACTAGATTAATTGCTTCTCCCATATGATCGTAATCCCCATGTGGTGACATACGTTTATGCATATGGATTTAGACAAAAAAAGAACCTTATTGGCTCAATTTGT
>CAMVNN010000046.1 GCA_947168865.1 uncultured Bacillota bacterium | reverse complement strand
GAAGTGGCTCACGAGCATCAATGCCAGGAATGATGGATACAATACTAAATTTAGGTATTAATGATAATGTGGCAACTGGCTTAATTAAATTAACAAATGATCCAAGATTTGTATGTGATTCATATAGAAGATTTATAGGAATGTATGCAGATGTAGTAGATGGATTAGATAGACAAGAATTTGAAAATCTATTAACAAAAATAAAAGAATCAAAAAAAGTAAAACTTGATACAGAATTAGACGCAAATGCTATGTTTGAAGTTGTAATGAAATTTAAAGCTTTATATAAGCAATTAAAAGGACAAGATTTTCCTCAAGATCCTAAAGTTCAATTATTAGAAGCAGTAAAAGCAGTATGTAGATCATGGAATAATGAAAGAGCAGAAGTATATAGAAGAATGAATGATATACCACACGATTGGGGAACAGCAGTAAATGTTCAAGAAATGGTATATGGTAATAGAGGAAATACTTCAGGAACAGGAGTAGCATTTACACGTAATCCAGCAACAGGAGAAAATAAATTATATGGAGAATTCTTAATTAATGCACAAGGTGAAGACGTTGTTGCAGGAATACGTACACCTCAATCAATAGATTCATTAAAAGAAATAATGCCTAATGTATATCAAGAATTTGAAAAAAATTCAAAAATATTAGAAAATCACTATAAAGATATGCAAGATATGGAATTCACTATTGAAAATGGAAAACTATTTATGCTTCAAACAAGAAATGGAAAAAGAACTGCTGCAGCAGCACTTAAAATAGCGGTAGATATGGTAAGCGAAGGACTAATTTCAAAAGAAGAAGCATTATTAAAAGTAGAACCAAATACATTAGATCAATTATTACATGATACATTTGATGAAAATGATTTAAAAACATCCACTCCAGTAGCAACAGGATTAGCAGCATCCCCTGGAGCAGCATGTGGAAGAATATATTTTAATGCAAAAGACGTGGAAGAGGCTTCTAATAATGGAGAAAAAACAATATTAGTAAGAACAGAAACATCACCAGAAGATATTACAGGAATGAAAAATGCATGCGGTATATTAACTGTACATGGAGGAATGACTTCACACGCCGCTGTAGTAGCACGTGGTATGGGAAGATGTTGTGTATCAGGATGTACAAGCATTTCAATAAATGAAGCAAATAAAACACTAACACTTCCAAATGGAAAAGTATTAAAAGAAAAAGATATTATTTCATTAGACGGAACAACTGGTAATGTATATGATAAAGAAATAAAAACCCAACCAGCAAGTATTTCAGGCAATTTTGAAACATTTATGAATTGGGCTGATGAAGTTAAGACACTAGAAGTAAGAACAAATGCTGATACTCCAAAAGATGCAGAAACAGCAAGAAAATTTGGGGCAAAAGGAATTGGATTATGTAGAACAGAACACATGTTCTTTGATAAAGATAGAATATTTAACTTCAGAATGATGATAACAGCACCTGATTTAGAAAAAAGAAAATTCGCACTAGGGAAAATACTTCCATATCAAAGAAATGATTTTGAAGGATTATTTGAAGCAATGAATGGATTACCAGTTATTATTAGATACTTAGATCCACCACTTCATGAGTTCTTACCAAAAACAGAAGTAGAAATCCAAGAACTAGCAAAAAGTCTAAATATGAATTATGAAGAACTAAAATCAAGAATAGATTCATTAAAAGAATTTAACCCAATGATGGGACATCGTGGATGTAGATTATCAATTACATATCCAGAAATAGCAGTAATGCAAACAACTGCAGTAATTCAAGCAGCAATAAATGTAGCTAAAAAAGGAATAAGCGTCAAACCAGAAATAATGATACCATTAGTTGGTGATGAAAACGAATTAAAATATGTTAAAAATATAGTAGTTCAAACAGCAGACCAAATCATTAAACAATCAGGTATTGATATTAAATATATGGTTGGAACAATGATAGAAATTCCAAGAGCAACTTTAATAGCCGATAAACTTGCTTCAGAAGCACAATTTTTCAGTTTTGGAACAAACGATTTAACACAAATGACTTATGGATTCTCAAGAGATGATTCAGGAAAATTCTTAAATGATTATTATAATAAGAGAATATTTGAAACAGATCCATTTGCATCAATAGATCAAAAGGGTGTAGGACAATTAATTCAATTAGCTGTTGAATTAGGTAAACAAGCAAATCCAAATATAGAATTAGGAATATGTGGAGAACATGCAGGAGACCCAGCAAGTATAGAATTCTGTAATAAAATAGGATTACATTACGTATCATGTTCACCATATAGAGTTCCAACTGCAAGACTTGCCGCTGCACAAGCCGCAATTAAAGGACGCAAAAATTAGTATGTGAGGGCATACGAAAATAATAAAACATAAAAGAGCTGAAAAGCTCTTTTTTAGTGCAATAAAAAGAATAATAGATATTTCTTAATTAGAGTAAAGAATAAATACTAATTAAATGGTTAAAAAACTAGAAAAATCCAGCTTTTTTTATGATAAAATTATAAATAGATAAATATTATTGGGTGGTGATTGATTTGAGTAATTTTAATCCAGAGTTTGATGATTATAAGAAAGATGGAAAAATATACATCGGGAAAAAAATGGAAAATGAAGACGGTGAAAACTATAGAATGGCGGAGGCTATTTGTGATTATGGGAATACATACACCGAAGGGAAATATGATTTAGAGCAGCAATCATTGAAATTCAAGATTTCAGAAAAGATAAAATTGTTTGAATCTCCAACCGGTCAGCAAAAATATTGGTGTTGGCTTGTTGAAACAGAAGATGGAAATAAAACATCTGGTTTGCATATATGTAGAAGAACATCTAAAGGCAATATTTATAATGAACAAGAAGTAACATTGAATCCACATGCAATAAGTGTTCTAAAACAATTTTTAGATGAAATAAAATTATGTAATAATGATTTGTCATATAAAATTCAAACTGATAATAATGATTATGAAAAAGTGATTTCAAATGATGAGTTTATAAAATTAATAGAAGCAAATATAAATAGTATAGATGATTATTATAAATTAATTAGTCTTAAAAAGAAGGAAAATGCTGTTTTAGAATTAGAAAAAATTATTCAAGGAGAATATAAAAACGAAGTTGATATACAAAAATTCTTGAAGAAAAATTTATGGCTATTTGGAAGTGAATACTACACATTTATTAAAGAAGAACAAATTAATTCAAAAAATATCTTAGATGGCATTCCTAAAAATTTAGATGATTATATCGATATAATTGAAGTGAAGTTACCAACAGTTGATCTATTTCGTTATGATACAAGTCATAATAATTATTATTCTTCTAGTGAATTAACAAAAGCAATTGCTCAAACACAAAATTATATTTTTGAGTTGGAGAAAATGACTGTTAATGATAGCTATCAAAATAAAAATGATTGTATTATAGCAAAACCAAGAGGAATTATTTTAATCGGATCAAGAAGTGAATTAAATGATAGTGAAAAACAATATTTAAGAATACTAAATTCTTCATATCATAATATTCATATAATTACATACCAACAACTTTTATTAAGAGCGAAGAATATGTTAAGTTTATCAGAAGAATATGCAAAAATCGATTAAAGATTTTCTATTTATTAAAAGATAGACCAAATAATCATAGATGAATTATAAAAGTAAAAAGATTATTAGTATATGGATATAGTAATGAAGGAGGTGTAATTGTGATAATAAATGTTGAAGATGTAAAAAAAGAAATGTCTGAATTTTATCAAATACCAATCTTTGATGAAGAAATGACCTTTTATTATGATGAAAGTGGTAACTGTAGAAAATTTTTGTTAACTAAAAAAGGATTTAACAATGAGGATTCAACAAAAAGTGACTTTGTATTAGCAGGTGTTGCTCATGAAGGAAAGACATTTAAAATAAATATGTCTGAGTTATATAAAATTTTTCATTATCAACCAAGTCAAAAAGAACTTAAGTTTAAACATTTATATCATAATTCATCTGATTTTATATCTTTTATGGAAAGCGATAGACTTACACATTTTATAAAATGGCTAGATGAAAGTGGTTTATATATACATTATAGTACGATGAATAACTTATACTATTCATTAGTTGATATTATAGATTCCTTATATGAAACTCACCCATTGTGTGCTGTATATTTTTCAGAGATAAAAAGTGCATTCTATGACTTTGTTTTAGAACATCAAGATGAGCTAGTTGATATTCTAGTCAAACATTCATATCCAAATGTGAAGAATGTTCAATTATTTTGCGACGATCTTTGCATTCTAATAAAAAACTATAATGGTGATACAAAATATTACCCTGGTTTTTTTCTTGAATTCTTAAGACAAATGCTTAAAACAGCAGGTAAGTTAGAGAAAATGGTCTTTGTTCAAGATAATGAAGATAGTGTTTTAATTGATGATTATTATTATTTATATTTAGACAGATGTGAGGTTTTTAGTAAATCGTTTCATATATTTGATGAGGAAAATGAAGTTCAAGAAAAATTCAAAAATATTGAATTACGTGATAATAAAGTTGAAATAAAAAATTGGATGTTTATCAAATCAACTGAAAATATATATATTCAAATTTCTGATTTAGTAGCAGGATTATTGAGAAAACTATTTATGTTTTTAGATAGTTATTCAATTGATGAGATTAAAGAAATATCATCGACTCTTAGCAGTAAACAAGTTACTAACTTCTCAATAATATTGAAATTAATTGATAAATCTAATACTAAATCATTATACTTTATTAAAAATGTTAATTCCGGTAAAAACGTTAACGACAGATTAATAAAATTAAAAATCTTGAGTGGTCAGTAGTTTAAAAATGATTTAAAGAGATGTATGTCATCTTAGTCGATATTTAGTATGCTAGCTTTTACGTTTTGGTTTTCGTACTTGTTTTATGTGACA
>CAMVNN010000045.1 GCA_947168865.1 uncultured Bacillota bacterium | reverse complement strand
TTTCATTAAATCACTTAAATTACACCATTGTTTTGCTATTAATTTTAATGTTTCACTTGCTGTCATACATCATCACTTCCTTTCTTTTATAATTCTTTTTCTTCTTCGTTCCATTTAGTGTATGGAACAGCATTTGCTTCTAAAATATTTAGTTCAGAGTTATATCTTATATATTTGTTGATTCTTAACTCGAGTAGGGTATCTTTAATATCATCCATAGAGTCGGTACAGTGTTCTTTGATTTCTATACCATGAGTAATATTATTAGTTAATACCATTGTTAGAAAACCTTTAGCTCTTAATGATAGATTAGGATCTAATAAGAATTCATCAAATGCTTTGTGTACTTTTAATTTAGCCATGATCTCACCTCCTTCTAAGTGTTCGGTATACCGTTCACTAAAACCAATATAGTACAAATAAATTTAATTGTCAAGTATTCCGAACAAAAATGTTTTGTAAAACTTACAAAATGTGATATAATGAATATGGAAGAGAATAAGAAGACTTTTAAGGGAGTGAAAATATGAACAATAGTGAAGCATTAACTACATTAATTGTTGGAGGAAGAACTGCAAAAGAGTATTCTCAAAGAGAACTTGCTAGAAGAGTTGGAATAAGCAATTCTTCTTTAAATGATATCGAAAACGGTAGAGTAGCTAAACCAGATCCTGAGATTTTAAAAAGAATTGCAGAAGAATTAGATCTATCTTTGCAACAACTTTTAAAAGCAGCTGGCTATAATGAAGTTATGAGTTGGTTTTCTCATGATGAGTTTAAAAACAAATCTACAAAAGATTTAAAGAATACTATAGAAGAATGTAGATTATTTAAATACGATATTTTAGATTGGGATGCTAATAAAAGAAAAAAAGCATTAAAGATAATGCAAAACTTAAATGAAATTAAATTAGGTTTAAAACTAATTAAAGAAGATGCTGAAACTGATTATACATTAGATAAAGCATTAGAAGATATTGATAAAGAAATACAAGAACTTAAAGATATAGCAACAAAATATGATTATAGTAAGTTGCCTAAAGATATATAGGGTGGTTTTATATGAGATATATAGGAAGTAAGGTTAAAATTGTAGATCAGATTGAAGAACTTATTAAAAGTTTGAAAATAGATAAAGAAAATTATACTTTTTTTGATGCTTTTAGTGGTACAGCTACAGTTGGTAATCATTTTAAAGATTATTTTAAAATAATAGCTAATGATACATTATATTCTTCATATGTTTTGACTCAAGCAAAATTAAATACACCTGATAAAAAGTTTAGCAAATTAGGCCTTAATCCTTTTGAATTATTTAATGATACAACTAAACAATTAAAAGGATTTGTATATAATAATTATTCATTGGGTGGTTCTGATAGAATGTATTTTAGCGAAGAAAATGCAGCTAGAATAGACTATATTAGAACTAAAATAGAGGAATGGTATAAATCTGAAAAAATAGATTCTAAAGAATATTATTATTTAATAGCTTGTTTATTAGAATCATTATCTAAAGTCGCAAATGTTGCAGGAGTATATGGTGCTTATTTAAAAAAATGGGATCCTCGAGCTGTTAAGAATATGAAATTTATTGAAGTTGAAATGGAAAAAACAGAAAGTAAATTTGAAAATGAAGTATACAATGAAAAAATAGAGGAACTTATAAATGATATAAGTGGAGATATTCTTTATTTAGATCCACCATATACGAAAAATCAATATTCTGTTCAATATCATTTGCTAGAAACTATTGCGTTATATGATAATCCTGAAATAAAAGGAAAAACAGGTGCTAGAGATACATCTAAACTAACTAGTGATTTTTCAAAATCTGGAAGTGTACATGTTGTATTCGAAAAAATTATTGCACGTGCTAATTTTAAACACATTATTATGAGCTATAGTTCGGATGGTATAATGTCAAAAGAATATATTGAAAGTGTTTTGAAAAGACATGGAAAGCCTGAGACATTGGTATTTAAAAAAATTGAATATAAAAGATATTTAAATAGTAAAGCAGAAGATAAAGAACACTATGAGTATTTATTCTATATAGAAAAAAAAGATTCAGAAATTAATTATGCTTCACCATTAAATTATATTGGTGGTAAGGCAGACATGATTGAATTTTTAAAGAAGAATTCTCCAAAGAATATAGAGAGATTTATTGATATATTTGGTGGTGGATTTAATGTTGGAATTAATTATAATTGTGAACAATTAATATATAATGATTGTAATTTTAAAGTAAGAGAATTATTGGAAACATTCAAAAACGAAGATACGGTTGAAATTTATAAATATATAGAAAAGATGATAAAAAAATATAAATTAGAACATGGTGAAAAGGAACCTTATTTAAAAATAAGAGAACTTTATAATAATACACCGATTGAAAAACGTGATCCAAAATTATTATATTTACTTGTTCTTTATGGATTTCAACAACAAATTAGATTTAATTCATCTTATGATTATAATAATCCTGTTGGACAAGCTGGGTTTAATGATAAATTAGCAGAAAAATTGATATCATATTGTAGAAATTTAAAAGAAAAAAATGTTTCGTTTTATTCGAGAGACTTTACCGACTTGGATGATTTGATAAATAAAAATACTTTCGTTTATTGTGATCCACCATATTTAATAACTTTAGGAAGCTACAATGATGGTAAAAGAGGATTTAATGGATGGAATGAATCAGAAGAAATCAGACTTCTTAAGTATTTGGAAAAATTAAATAAGAAAGGCGTTAAGTTCATGCTTTCTAATGTATTAGAACATAAAGGACATAAAAACACTTTACTTATTGATTGGATTGAAAAAAATGAATTTAAGGTTATTGAATATGATGGTAAAGCTAGAAAAAATAGAAATGAAATAATTGTAATAAACTATGAGGTGAGCGAATATGAATAAATTTTTGATTCCTACGCATTTATTAGAAGTACTTGATAAAAACATGTTAGATGATATATGTAGAAGATCTATTAACTCTGATTCTTATGAAGTAGAGGAAGATTATAGAGGGCATAATAGTGGTCAATATATTAAGTTAATATCTGATAATGCAGTAAAATATATTTGTTTAAGTGGTAGTGATAGTACCGCTTCTAGAAATTCATTTATTCTACAAAACTTTCCAACGGCATATCAACATTATTTAATGGAAGAATCAACTAATAAATCATTTGAATATTATATTAGAGATACTAGGTTCTCACATCCACCATATACAATTTTTGCATATAAAGTGTTATTGACTGGAAATATAAAAATTTTAAATCTAGATATGGTTACATCATCTGATAGAACTGATTATGATTATAGAACACCATTCATTGATTTTAAACAAATGCGTAGAATGAGGTTAGATTTACAACAAAGAAATAGCGGAAATACCTCAACATTATTTGAAGAAACAAATGAAGGTATATCAGTGTATGGTAAGAGTTATGGCGCAAATGGTAGAGAGACTACTGCTATTTGTTTAGCATTACGCAATTTAGTTAAGTTACCAATTAAAGTATATAACGTTAATGAAACAGATCCACAACATTTAGCTGATGTTGATCCAGCCAATCGATACATATTAGAATACTTGGGTGTTGAAATAGATGATGGTAGAATGGATTTAGAAAATACTGCAGAAGCAAAAGCAAAAAGAAATTCTAAAATATATCATTATAATTTATTACAAAAATTTAAAGAGAAAAAATGTTATCTTTGTGGTTGTGATATTGAGTATCTTATTATTGGATCACATATTCATAGAGTTACTGATATTCTTCATAGTAAATTAAGCGAGGAAGAAAAACAAAAACAAATTGTTGATGGTGATAATGGATTCTGGCTATGTGCTAATCATGATAAATTATTTGAGTGGGGGCTAATATATTTTGATGGAGATACAATGAAAATTAGAAACAATGTATCAGATTTTCAAAAAAAATATATATATGAATCAACATTTTATCTAGAAAAAATATATAACAGTTTTAATAGTGATAAAGAATTTAATATAATTGAAATGGATGATGAGTTGGAATTTCATATAAAACCCGAACATTATAATGAAAATATGAAAAATTATCTTGAAATACACAAAAACAGAACAGATGCAATAAATGATGATTTTAGAGATGAGGTGGCATAATGGATAAAAAATTTGTCGGTGCTGTATATATATTAACTAATCCTTCTTTCCCAGAATATGTCAAAATAGGTTATGCTGATGATGTAGATGCAAGAGTTAAGCAATTAAATAATTCAGAAGCTGTTCCATTTTCATTTCATGTTTATGCAACGTATGATGTAACAGAAAGATTAGGAGATATGAAATTTCATAATTTCTTAGATACAATTAATCCAGAATTAAGAAGTATTGAAAATAATGGTGATAAAGTTAGAAAAAGAGAATTTTATCACATAAAACCAGAGGAAATATATTCCGCGTTTGAAAATGTTGCAGAATTAACTGGAACAAAAGATAGACTTCATTTATATAAAGAAACATCTGAAGAAATTGATGAAAAACGTGAAGCATTAACTTTATCAAAAAATAGACATCATTTTAAAAATATAGAATTTCATTCTAGCTTAACAGGTAAAGATTATTATACTAAAACAAATGATGATGGAACATTAGGTGTATATGAAAAAATAACAAATAATGAAGTCCCTAATAATTCAAATCCATCAAAAAGAAAAATATTATATTCTGCTTTAGAAGATTATAATGGTGATTTAGATGGTGCTAATACGCTTTATCAAATTGCTCATAGATTAGAAAAAGCGGTATTAAAAAAATAGTGCTGTGTCACTTGCGTCACTTAAATATAGGGGGTACTAATTTTAAGTGTCACAAGTGTCATAAGTGTCACAATATAATAATATGTTAAAAAAACAAATCATACCGATAACGGTATAATAGTAAACTAAAAACTAGATGATTGATTTCATCTAGTTTTAATATGCTATATTTTAATTATTTGTGATGTTTTTCTATCAACTATCTTTAACTTATATCTATCTTTTAATATTTTATCTAATTTATCATAATCAAATATTCCATCGAGTAATGGATCAGTAAATCTAGTTAAAGCTGAATTGAC
>CAMVNN010000044.1 GCA_947168865.1 uncultured Bacillota bacterium | reverse complement strand
AGAAAGAGCAGTATATATTTATCAAAAAAGGAATGAGTATTTAGATTTAATTAATTTATCTATAAATCAGTATTATAATGATATTTCATCAGATAAGAATATTTCTATTCGTTATATACCTAATGTTGAATTTGATGATTATGAAAGTGAAACGATTCGAAAAAAGTTAAAATATACATTTAAAAAGAATTATATGAAAGAACTTAATTATGGTATGACTATATATGGGCCTCATAGAGATGATTTTATATTTGAATATAATCAAAAAGATTTAAAATATTATGGATCTCAAGGACAACAAAAATTAGCTATATTATCTTTTAAACTTTCAGAAATACAGATATTTAAAGATTTTGTTGGAAGTGAACCTATATTATTATTAGATGATATATTTAGTGAATTAGATATCGGTAAAAGAAACAAATTATTAAAGATAATAAGTGCTGATGATATACAAAGTGTTATAACAACAACAGATTTAAAGAATATACAGAAAAAATATTTAGAAGATGCTTTTGTATTTGAAGTTAAAAATGGCAATGCATTTAGAAAGTAGGGATTAATTATGAATGATGAAAAAGTAGAAAAAGAATATGATTCTTCCTCTATACAAGTATTGGAAGGATTAGAGGCTGTTAGAAAAAGACCTGGAATGTATATAGGTACTACTAGTTCTAGAGGATTACATCATTTAGTTTGGGAGATTGTTGATAATTCTATAGATGAAGCTTTAGCAGGATATTGTACTCATATTGAGGTAACTATATGTAAAGATAATAGTATTATAGTTAAAGATGATGGTCGTGGTATTCCAGTTGATATTCATCCAAAGACTGGTAAAAGTACAGTTGAGACAGTATATACTGTTTTGCATGCTGGTGGAAAATTTGGTGGAGGAGGATATAAAGTATCTGGAGGATTACATGGTGTTGGTGCTAGTGTTGTTAATGCTTTAAGTGATTGGTTAGAAGTAAAAGTATATCGTGATGGAAATGTTTATTATCAACGATTTAGTCGAGGTGGACATCCTGATGGAGAACTTAAAGTAATTGATCATTGTGATAAAGATCGTACAGGTACTACTGTTCATTTTTTACCAGATGATGAGATATTTACTGAAACTACTGTATATGATTATGATATTTTAAAGACTCGTTTAAAAGAATTAGCTTTTTTAAATAAAGGTTTAAGAATATCATTATTTGATGAGAGAGAAGCGGATAAAAAAGATTCTTTCTGTTATGAAGGTGGAATTGTTCAGTATGTAGAGATGTTAAATAAGAGTAAAACACCTATTCATGAGACAATAGTTGATATAGAGGGAGAAGAAAATGATATTAAAGTAGAAGTAGCTTTACAATATAATGAAAGTTATAATGAAAGTATTTATTCTTTTGTTAATAATATTACTACTCCTGAAGGTGGTACACATGAAGATGGTGTAAGACGTGCTTTAACTAGAATTTTAAATAAATATGCTACTACGAATAATTTATTAAAAGAAAAAGATGATCCATTAACTGGTGAAGATGTTAGAGAGGGGATTACTATGATAATTTCTGTAAAACATCCTAATCCACAATTTGAAGGTCAAACTAAGACTAAGTTAGGAAATAGTGAAGTAAGAGGAATTGCTGATAAGATTTTTTCAGAGTCTTTTGAAAGATTTTTATTAGAAAATCCTGATCAAGCAAGAATCATATTAGATAAAGCAATGACAGCTAGTAGGGCAAGAGTCGCTGCTAAAAAGGCAAGAGAGCTTACTCGTCGTAAGGGAGATTTAGATGTTACTAATTTTTATGGAAAATTATCTGATTGTAAAAGTAAAGATGCAACTGTTTCAGAAATCTTTTTAGTCGAGGGTGATTCGGCTGGTGGATCAGCTATTAAAGGAAGAGATTCTATGACACAAGCTATTCTTCCTCTTCGTGGTAAGATTTTAAATGTTGAAAAAGCAAGACTTGATAGAGCATTAGGAAATGAAGAGATTCGTACTATTATTACTGCTTTTGGTACTGGAATAGGGGAAGAATTTGATTTATCTAAACTACGTTATCATAAAATAATTATTATGACTGATGCTGATGTTGATGGTAGTCATATTCGTGTATTATTACTAACATTATTTTATCGATTCTTTAGACCAATTGTTGAAGCAGGGCATGTTTATGCAGCTCAACCACCATTATTTTGTATTAAACATGGTAAAGTTATTAAATATGTTTTAAATGAAGAAGAAAGAGATGAATATATCGCTAATTTATCTCCTAATACAAAATATGAACTAACTCGTATGAAAGGTTTAGGAGAGATGGATGCTGAAGAATTAAATGAGACTACAATGGATATAAAGACTCGTGTATTAAGACAAATTACAGTTGAAGATGCTATTGCTGCTGATGAAGTTTTTTCTAAATTAATGGGTGAAGAAGTTGAGCCTAGAAGAGAGTTTATTGAACAAAATGCAACATATGTATCTAACTTAGATATTTAGGAGGTTTTGGAAATGGATAGATTAGAAAAAAATAATATTGTAAAAGAAATTCAAGATTCCTTTTTAGAGTATTCCATGAGCGTTATTGTTGCTCGTGCTCTTCCAGATTTAAGAGATGGTCTAAAACCTGTACATAGACGTATTTTATATTCTATGTATGAATCTGGTTATACTCCTGATAAGCCACATAAGAAAAGTGCAAGAATTGTGGGAGATGTAATGGGAAAATATCACCCACATGGAGATAGTTCTATTTATGAAGCAATGGTTAGAATGGCTCAGGACTTTTCATATCGTTATATGTTAGTGGATGGACATGGTAATTTTGGTAATATAGAAGGATATGGCGCAGCTGCAATGCGTTATACTGAGTCTAGACTTTCTAAAATTTCATTGGAGTTACTTAGAAATATTAATAAAGATACTGTAAATTTTGTACCTAACTTTGATGAAAGTGAAAGAGAGCCAGAAGTTCTTCCTTCTAGGTTTCCTAACATATTAGTAAATGGTACTACTGGTATTGCTGTTGGTATGGCTACTAATATTCCTCCTCATAATTTAGGTGAGGTTATTGATGGATGTATTGCTTATATCGATAATCCTGATATTGAATTAGATGAACTAATGAAATATATCAAAGGACCTGATTTTCCTACTGGTGCCATTATTTTAGGTAATAGCGGTATACGTAAGGCATATGAAACTGGTAGGGGAACTATTACTATTAGAAGTAGAGCAACTATTGAAGAAGAGAATGGAAAACAACAAATTATAATTGATGAAGTACCTTATGGTATTAATACTCTAGAATTAAAAAATAAAGTAGCAGAACTTGTTCATAATAAAGTAATTGATGGTATTGCTGATTACCATTCTGATTTAAAAAATGGTATTAAAATTACAATTACATTAAAAAGAGACGCTAATGCTCAAGTCGTATTAAATAAATTATATAAACACACAGCTTTTCAAACATCTTATGGAATTATATTCTTAATGTTAGATCAAGGTGTTCCTAAAACTCTTGGTTTAAAAGAAATAATTTCAAAATATATAGATTATCAAAAAGAAGTTATTATTAGAAGAACAAAATTTGATTTAGATGTTGCTGAAAAAAGAGTTCATATTTTAGAAGGATTAAAAATTGCATTAGATAATATTGATGCTGTTATTAAAATAATTCGTGGATCTGCTTCTGATGAGGATGCAAAAAATGGTTTAATGAGCAATTTTGGATTAACTGAAATTCAATCTAATGCAATATTAGAGATGAGACTACGTCGTTTAACTGGTTTAGAGCGTGAAAAAATTGAAAATGAGTTAAATGAATTGTTGGTTACCATCGCTGATTTAAAAGCTATCTTAGCAAGTGAAGAGAAAGTTTTAAATGTAATTAAAGAAGAATTACTTGAAATTAAACAAAAATATGGTGATGAAAGACGTACTAATATTGATATGACTGCTATTGAATATATTGAAGATGAATCTTTGATACCAGAAGAAGATATTATTATTAATTTAACTAAAAATGGATATATTAAACGTTTAAGAACAGATACTTATAAAACTCAAAATCGTGGTGGAGTAGGTATTAAGGGAATGTCTACTAATGAAGAGGATTTTGTGGAACATTTAATTACGATGAAAACACATGATTATCTATTATTCTTTAGTAATTTAGGAAGAGTATATCGAATGAAAGGATATGAAATTCCTGAATTTTCAAGACAGTCTAAGGGATTACCTATAATTAATTTATTACCACTTGAAAAAAATGAGAACATTAGTTCGATAGTTAGTGTATGTCCTAATGATGAATCAAAAAAATATTTAATGTTTGTAACAAAAAAGGGTATCATTAAAAGAACACCTATATCTGAATTTGATAATATAAGAAAAAGTGGTAAGATTGCTATTGTTTTAAAAGAAAATGATGAGTTAATTAGTGTAAAAAGTACTTGTGGAAAAAATGAAATTATCATTGGTGCAAATAATGGTAGACTTGTGAGATTTGATGAAAATGAAGTTCGTTCAATGGGTAGAGGTAGTTCTGGTGTTAAAGGTATGGATTTAGGTGAATCTATTGTTATTGGTGCAGAAGTTGTTGAACCTGGACAATATGTACTAATTGTTACTGAAAAGGGTTATGGAAAACAAACTCTAATTGATGAATATCGTTTAACTCATAGAGGAAGTAAAGGTGTAAAAGCATTAAATGTAACTGATAAAAATGGAATGATTGCATCATTAAAATGTATTAATCCAGATGTTCCTCATGATTTAATGATAATAACTGATAGTGGTATCATTATTAAATTACCTCTTGAACAAGTATCAACGTTAAAAAGAGCTACCCAAGGTGTTAGATTAATTAATTTGAAAGATGATCAGAAAGTATCAACTGTTGCATTAGTTTTAAAAGATGAAGAAAATTTAAGTGATTCTCAAAGTGATGAATCAAACAACGAAATAAAAGAAGAAATTAATTAAAAATTTCTTCTTTTTTTAGTATAAACACCTTGTGTATAAAATATTTTTTATTAATTATAAGTAAATTAAATTTTGTATATTATTTATGTTTCTATATAATAATTTACAATATTTTTTATTATTAGTGATTTTGCTTATTATATTTATATCTAAAAATTATTTCCCGGGAAATAATTTATGAGTTAAACTGACTATATTTTTAACCATTTTGATCATTTTATTTATAATTTAATATTTTTTTCATGTGAAATATTGGATTTTTAGATATAAAATATAACAAATTATTTCCCGGGAAATAATTTATGAGTTAAATTGACTATATTTTTAACCATTTTGATCATTTTATTTATAATTTAATATATGTTTCACGTGAAACATTAAATTTTTTGGACAAGAAATATAACAAATTATTTCCCGGGAAATAATTTTAAATTAAACAGACTGTAATTTAATCAATTTTAATTTTATTATTTATAACTTAATATATGTTTCACGTGAAACAATGAATTTTTGAACAAATAATATAACAAATTATTTCCTGGGAAATAATTTTACTGCCTTTATTAATATTTTTTAATAATTATAATTTAAATGT
>CAMVNN010000043.1 GCA_947168865.1 uncultured Bacillota bacterium | reverse complement strand
GAAGAACTTGCTAAATTAGAAAAAGAAGAACATAATTATAATGCTGATATATTTAAATAAAAGAGAGTTTTATATTAAACTCTCTTTTAAAATAACGATAATTGACTTGATTCAGGAAGACCATCAAAAATATGCATATCACGCATTTTTTCAATTAAAGTAGAATTTAGCTTACCACGTACTTGAACATCTTCAATACTTAGAAATTCTCTTTTTTCACGTTCTTCTACAATTTGTTTACTAACTGATTCTCCTAGTCCATCAATACATCTAAATGGTGGAATCAAATGACCTTCTTCTGAAACCAAGAAATTTCTTGAGTCAGATTTCGTAAGACTTATAGGATCGAAGATAATTCCTCTTGCTGATGCTTCCCTACATATTGTAAGACATCCCAAAACACTTGTTTCCTTGTTACTTGCTTCATAACCCTTGTTTTCTAAATCAACAATTCTTTTGGAAATAGCATCATATCCTTTAATCATTGCATCAATATCAAAATCACTTTCACGAATAGAAAAATATGCAGCATAATAATTAACTGGTTGATAAACTTTGAACCAAGCAATACGCATAGCACTCATAACGTAAGCGCAGGCATGAGCTTTAGGAAACATATACTGAATTTTCTCACATGAATCAATATACCAATCAACAATACCAGCTTCTTGCATTTTTTCTTTCCAAGCCTTCCAACCTTCTTTATCTTTTTTAGCTTTACCTTTTCGTACAAATTCCATGATTTTAAAGGCATCTTTAGGCTTCATTCCATGATTAGACAAATATAACATTATATCATCACGACAACCAATTACTTCACTAAATTCACATACTTTATCTTCAATTAATTTTTCAGCATTACCACTCCAAACATCTGTTCCATGAGATAATCCTGATATTTTAACCATATCTCCAAATGTTTTAGGCTTTGCTTTAACAAGCATATTTATAACAAAGTTTGTGCCAAGTTCTGGTAATCCAAGTGTTCCTGTTTCACAACCTATTTGTTCTGGTTTCACTCCCAAAGCACTTGGACTACTTAATAGGCTTAAAACCTTTTTATCACTCATTGGTAAAGTTGTAACATCAATTCCTGATAAATCTTGTAACATACGAAGTACTGTTGGATCATCATGACCTAATATATCAAGTTTTAATACATCTTGATCAATAGCATGATAATCAAAATGTGTAGTTCGCCATGCCGCAGTTAACTCATCTGCAGGATATTGAAATGGGGTAAAATCATAAACATCCATGTAACCAGGTATAACAACTATTCCTCCTGGATGTTGACCTGTTGTTCTCTTAACACCAGTACATCCTTTAGCAAGTCGCTCTATTTCAGCAGTACTAACATTATTAATACCTTTTTTTTCAAAATAACCTTTTACAAAACCAAAGGCAGTTTTTTCTGCAACTGTACCAATAGTACCAGCACGATATACATTATCTTCTCCAAAAATAACTTTAGTATATGCATGAGCAGAAGCTTGATTATCACCTGAAAAATTAAGATCTATATCTGGAACTTTATCTGCATTAAAACCTAAGAATGTTGCAAATGGCATATCCTGACCTTCTTTTGATAAATTTTCACCACAATTAGGACAAATTTTATCAGGCAAATCATATCCACTAGCAGAATAGTTAATTGACAATGGTTTACCATCATCATCAATAAATATACTTGTTTTACATTTTTTACATAAATAATGTGCAGGTAACGGGTTAACCTCCGTTATTCCCATCATTGTAGCTACAAAACTAGAACCAACAGAACCACGTGAACCAACAAGATATCCTTCATCATTAGAATGTTTTACTAATTTTTGGGCTATTAAATAAATAACGTCAAAGCCACCACCTATAATACCACCAAGCATTTTTTTAGTTTCTAAATTTAATTTCTCATCACTTGCTAAAATATTTTTTGCATCATCATCAGCTTTTTTTTCTAAGTCACTTTTGATATAATCTTTGGTTAACTCAAAAACTTTATCATACCCTTCACGAACTATATTATTTAAAACTTCATAAAATAATTCTTTATCTGTATTCCCTGGATATAATCTTTCCGTTTCAATTCTTGCAAGTTCTAGAATCTTATCACCATAAAATTCATTAGCGATTCTCTCTTCAATTAAATGAGGAAGTTTTTCTCCATACATACTATGAGCTTTTGTATAAACCATATTATAAACATCTTCTCTGGAATTCTCAAATCTAGGAGAAAAAGGTATACCACCAGTATCAATAATTACTTCAACAAATTCAACTAATTCGCTTATCTTTTTTGGATTATCAATAACTATTTCTTTTATCAAATCTTTATCATTAAGAAATTCAAAATCATTTAACATTTCATCAGTCGTTCTAAAATGCATTGATGGAATTTCTGTAATATCTTTTTTTGCCAATGGATGAAGTCCACCACCAGGATTTTTCTGATTAATAATAATTTCTCGATATATTTTATCCTCTCTCCTTAAATGATGAACATCACCTGTTGCAACAATAAATTTACCTGATTCTTTTGTTAATCTTATAATTTTTTTAATATTGCCAATTAATTCCTCTTCATTTAAAAAGTCACCTGTTTGAATTAAATGATTATAGCATTCTGGAGGTTGTACCTCAACATAATCATAAAATCCTATAATGTCACGTAGTTCCTCATCGCTTTTACTTCTAGCTTCAACAAAAACTTCACTTTCATAACAACCGCTTCCTACAAGAATTCCTTCTCTTAACTCTTCTAATTCACTACGTAATATTCTTGCTCCTTTATAAAAATGTTTAGTATTTGCAATTGATATAATTTTAAATAAATTTTTCAAACCTTTTTTATTTTGAACAAGTAAATTAATATGATAATTACGCCCCAACTTATGAATATCATCTTTATTAACTAATTTTTCTAAATCATTTATTTTTAAAATATTAATACTAGATAATTTTTTTAACATCTTATGAAAAACTAAAGCTGTACTTAATGCATCATAATCACCTCTATGATGTGATTCTTCATCAAACTCTACTCCATATCTTGTTGTTATTGCGGATAGACCATGACGTGATGCATCACTATCTAATACTCTTGATAAAGCCAAAGTATCAATAATAGTATTTTTATATTCACCTAAATTATATTTTTTATAACACATTTCAATAAAACTTGTATCAAATTTTGCATTATGAGCAACCATTGGTAAATTACCAGTCCAAGCAAGAAAATCACGTACAACAGTTTCTTCATTTGGACAATCCTCAACCATTTCATTTGTAATACTTGTAACATTTGTAATACGTTCACTAATTGGTGTTGGAGGTTTAATTAATCGATCATATTTTTCAATTATTTCACCATTCATTAACTTAACAGCACCTATTTCAATTATAGAATCCCCTCCTGCTGCATTAAAACCTGTTGTCTCTAAATCAAATACAACATATTCATTTTCTAATAATATGCTATCATTACTTCTTTTAACTATTTCAACATTATCATCAACAACAATTAATTCTGTTCCATAGATTACTTTAAACTTATCATTATCATCTTTTCCTTTATTGTAATTAGTAACTGTACTATAAGCGATTGGAAAAGCCTGACATCCATTATGATCAGTGATTGCTAATGCTTTATGACCTAGCTTAATAGCATAATCAACAATATCAATCGTATGTTTAGCTAAATCAACTCCTGTAACACCATCCATACCACTCATCATTGTATGTGAATGTAATTCTATTCTTTTTTCAACTGCTGTATCAGTAATTTCTTCTTTTTTCTTATTTGAATAATTAACGCTTTGAACATTATAAACAAGTTCACCACGAGAGTATTGATCAATTTTTGTATAACCAAAAAATTTAAACCATTTACCTTCTTTAAATAATGACATATATTTTTCATAATCATCTTTACTTCTAGTAAAAATTTTCGCATATATACTATTCGTATAATCCGTAATTTTTAATGTTATAACTTTATAATCACTTTTTGTTGACTCAAACCCTTCTATGCCAAATACTTCTGCCTCTAAAGGAATATTAACATCTTCACCAACAATAGAATTAATTGTAACTATATCCTCATCAATAACTTTCCCAAATATAACTCTTTCATCATCTACTGTAGCAATTTTTTTTGGTCTTACATCAAACCCTTGTTTATTAGGAGTAATTTCATTAGCAGTAGGTACACTAACTTTAACCTTTAAATCCTTAGTTATTTCTTCCTCAACTTTATTTCGATTAAATTCATTAACCATAATTTCTAATTTAGGATAACCCATTAACATTAATTTATTATTTAAATCATCAATAGTTTTTAAACACTGTCTTCTTTCACTTTCATTATTTAATTCAATATAGTAACTATTATAATTATTCTTTAAACGATTTTTTAAAAATTCAATATCTGTCATTGATAAAACATAATCATAACATTCTCTAATATTGGCATAGTTTTTTTGTGTAGTATCTATTTCAAGAATACAATTAACATTAAAAAAATTATTTAATAACTCATTAAACTTAATGTAAACAGATAATTGCAAAGGACTATCACTTTCCAATATAATATGCATTTTTTCTTTATTAACCTTAACTTTTTTTAAAGAAACATTTAAAAAAGAAGACTGCTCTTCTCTAGGATATTTAATTGCATCTAATAATTCCTTAAGTTTATCATTCATATTCATCCTTTCTATAGTATTTCTACTTCTTCTTCTCTTTCAATTCTCATTATATTATTTAATTTTAAAATATTTCGACTATTTCTTATACAATACTCTATAAATGTATTTATATTCATCTTTTTTAAGTTTGCATCTATTGGATATTTTTCTAAATCAAATCCTATTCTATCATTAATCATTTTATTTAATAGATCATTTTTATCTAAATAGCCTAAATACATTAACCAGAAGGGATATATTTGTCTTTTTATAATTTTGTAAGCAGGGTTTCCTAATTCATATGAAGATTTATTACTAAGCTTATCCCCTATTTCATTAATAATCGCTAATTCAATAACAGAATTTACTATTTCCTTGCCATTATTATAATCTATTCCACTATTAATAATCATTCCCTTAGTAATATTAGATAACATAAGTGTTAACACATCATACTTATCTTTCTCACTTCCCCAAATAAGACTTTTAAAATCCTTCATATATTCAGTTATTTCAAGTCTTGGATGAACAATATACACCATAATTACTTTAGGAAATGGAATCCTTAATATTTTATTAACATAATCATTTATTTCATCACAATTACTTTCCCATAATTTTACTATATTATTTTTATGTCTTACAGTTTCCTTCTTTAATGATTTAAATAAGTTACTAGATAAAACAGCATTATACAATATATCATTATCTGGTATAAAATCTTTACCATATTTAATTATTTCACTACGATCTTTATAGCAGAAATTATATTCTTTTTTATACTTTGTATATAATATTTTTTTAAACTTATCAATTTCGCGCGATAAGGATGCACCATATAATAAATACCACGCTAATAAGTAATCATTTACATTTATTTCTAAATTCATTATTATCTCCTACTAACAACAATATCATAACATAACTAATTGGATAAATAAAGATTATTGGCAATTTTTTAAAAGATTTTTTTTAGTATTTTCTTTATTCTTTCAATAAAATTTTCCTTATCAGCAGTAACTATTTTTTTAATATATTTATAATCTTTTTCTTTAATTATTTCTTTATTATTTACACTAACTATTATGTAATT
>CAMVNN010000042.1 GCA_947168865.1 uncultured Bacillota bacterium | reverse complement strand
TTGATACAGTTAGTTTTACCAATTCGTACTTATTAACAATTTATGTGGATAAAAATGATGATTTTTATCCTTTTTTTTAACAAATTTTTATTTATCGACAAAAAATGACAAAATTCGACAAGTAATGTAAGTAATATATGAGCCGTTCACTTTGAGTGAAAAGAGGGGAGGTTTTATGGATTCTTACGAAGTTAATAATAAGACATGTGCTGTAATTGGTATTAACGATGAAGTAACAAAAATTGTTGAAAAAGATGATGACTATTTTGTTAATAAAAATAGTTATAGTGTAATGGAAGATAGTTGTCAATATTATGGTAGTTCATGTGATGGACGAATTAAAGGGACAAAAATGATTCTTGGAAGTAATTATAAAGTACCAATAGTAGTAGAAGAAAGTAGTGATATGATATTTTTTCCAACAGAGTCACCTTTTTCTGATAAATGTGTATGGATTTCATTAAATAACATTGAAAGTTATGAGAAAAGTAATGGATTTACAAAGGTTAATTTTGGTGATGGAAAAGAAATTATTGTCAAAATGTCTGTAAGTGCATTTGAAATGCAAGTATTAAGATCTAATCGATTGGGAGCAATTTTAAAAAAAAGAAGAGACAATAAATGTAATTAAACGTTAATTATCTTTCTTTTTTTCTTTATTTATGATATACTTATATGGTGTTGTGTAGGTATACGTATTTAATAAAAAAACGTTTCTGAGGGAAATTAGAGGTATATTTTGAAGATTAAGAGATTAAAACTAACTAATTTTAGAAATTATTTGAATTTAGAAATTGAATTAAATCCAACTATTAATATTTTTATTGGAAATAATGGTGAGGGAAAAACAAATATATTGGAAAGCATATACATTTTAGCACTTACTAAAACTAACAGAGTTGGAAATGAAGTAGATTTGATTAAATATGGTGAGGAAATCGCTAAAATAGAAGGAATTATAGATTCAAGTAATATTATTAAAAAAAAGGAAGTTATTATTTCTTACAAGAAAAAAAATCTTTTAATAAATAATAAAGAAATTAGAAGAAATAAGGATTATATTAAAGATTTTGCAGTTATTATTTTTACTCCACAAGATTTAGAAATAATTAAAGGATCTCCTAATATTAGAAGAAATATGTTAAATATTGACATAAGCCAATTACACAATAATTATATCACTTATTTAAATGAGTATAATCAAATAATAAAAATGCGTAATGAATATTTAAAAAAAATGAATCTTAATGGTAATTCTGATGAAAGATATTTAGATATTAATAATAAAGAAATGATTAAAAATGCAAAAAAAATATATGAGTATCGCTTTGACTTTATTAATAAGATTAATTCTTATTTACCTAAAATTTTTAAGAAAATTACAGGTATAAGTAATATTAATATTTCGTTTGATAATAGTTTAGGAATAAAGGACTATGATGAAAAAAAGATAGAAGATACATTTTTATTAAAATTAAAAAGAAATTTAAATATTGAATTGATGCAAGGTATGACATTAATAGGACCACATAGAGATGATTTTTCAATTTATTTAGAAGATAAAGATATGAAATATTTTGCATCACAAGGTCAGCAGAGAATGGCAATTATATCATTAAAAATTGCAGAGTTATATATATATAAAGAATTATTAGGAGAATATCCTGTTCTTCTTTTAGATGATATTTTTAGTGAAATAGATGTGAAGAAAAGAAATAAAATTGTAAAATTTTTAAAAAGTGATATTCAAACAATCATTACAACAACGGATATAAATGATATAGATAATTATTTAATTGATAAAGCTGTTATCTATAATGTAAAAAAAGCAAAAGTTAACAAGAAAGGGAGTATAAAAAATGGAAGAAGAGAAAGTAACAGAAAATTATGATTCGTCAGCAATACAAGTATTAGAAGGATTGGAAGCTGTAAGAAAAAGACCTGGTATGTATATTGGAACAACTGATATAAAAGGACTTCATCATTTAGTGTGGGAAATTGTTGATAACTCTATCGATGAAGCTTTAGCGGGATATTGTAAAAATATTGAAATAATAATAAACAAAGATAATTCAGTAACTGTAAAAGATGATGGTCGTGGAATCCCTGTTGATATACATCCAAAAACAGGTAAATCAACAGTAGAAACAGTTTATACAGTATTACATGCTGGTGGTAAATTTGGTGGTGGAGGATACAAAGTATCTGGTGGACTTCATGGTGTTGGTGCATCTGTTGTAAACGCTTTATCTAGTTGGGTAGAAGTAACAGTATATAAAAATGGTAAAGTATATTTTATGAGATTTGAAAATGGAGGTCATCCTGTTGAAGCTTTAAAAGTAATTGGTGATTGTGATGCAAATAGAACAGGAACAACTGTTACATTCAAGCCTGATGCTAATATTTTTGATTCTGATATTTATGATTATGAAACTTTAAAAGTTCGTGTTCGAGAATTAGCATTTTTAAATAGAGGACTTTCTTTAACACTAAGAGATGATAGAGATGATGAGGATACACAAGGTGATAAATTCTTATACGTTGGTGGAATTAGTGAATATGTAAGATTTATTAATCAAGGAAAAACTCCAATCCATAATGATATTATTCATTTAGAGGGAGAGGATGAAGGTGTTTTCTTTGAAGTTGCAATGCAATATACTGATGGATATAATGATAATATTTATTCCTTTGTTAATAATATAAATACTCATGATGGTGGAACACATGAAGAAGGAGTAAGACGTGCTTTAACCCGTGTTATCAATGCTTATGGAAGAAAATCTGGATTATTAAAAGAAAAAGATGAATCTTTAACTGGTGATGATGTTAAAGAAGGATTAACAATGATTATTTCATGTAAACATCCAAATCCTCAATTTGAAGGACAAACGAAAGGGAGACTTGGTAATTCAGAAGTAAGAAAACTTGCTGATAAAGTGTTTTCTGATGGATTTGAAAGATTTTTAATGGAAAATCCAGAAGAGGCTAAAACCATAGTTAGTAAAGCAATGCTTGCATGCCGTGCTCGTAATGCTGCAAAAAAAGCACGTGAAATAACGAGAAAAAGCGATTTAACAATGACTAGTTTCTTTGGAAAACTTTCAGATTGTAAAAGCAAAGATCCAAAAGTATCAGAAATCTTTATAGTCGAGGGTGATTCAGCTGGTGGAAGTGCAAAAAAAGGAAGAGATTCAATGACACAAGCTATATTACCATTACGAGGAAAGATTTTGAATGTTGAAAAAGCACGACTTGATAAAGCGCTAGGAAATGAAGAAATTAGAACAATTATTACTGCTTTTGGTACTGGTATTGGTGAAGAATTTGATTTATCTAAATTAAGATATGATAAGATTATTATCATGACCGATGCCGATGTTGATGGTTCACACATAAGAGTCCTACTTTTAACGCTATTTTATCGCTTTTTTAGGCCAATTGTAGAGGCAGGACATGTATATGCCGCTCAACCTCCTTTGTTTCGTATAATGCACGGGAAAACGCGTAAATATGTCTTAGATGAGAAAGAGAAGGAAGCATACTTGAATTCTTTAGATGAAAATGTTAGAAATCGTGCTGAAATTGCTCGAATGAAAGGTTTAGGAGAAATGGATGCAGAGGAATTAAATGAAACAACAATGGATATAAATAAAAGGGTTTTAAGAAAGATTACTGTTGAAGATTGTGTAGCAGCAGATGCTATGTTTGAAAAATTAATGGGTGAAGAAGTCGAACCAAGACGAGCATTTATTGAAGAAAATGCTATATATGTTCAAAATCTTGATATATAGGAGGTAATGTATGGAAAATGAAGATAAAAATAATACAGAATTTAGTGGAAAATTTCATGAAAAAGATAGTCATGACATAAATGACATTGTTAAAGAAATATCATCATCATTTTTGGATTATTCAATGAGTGTTATAACATCACGTGCAATACCTGATTTAAGAGATGGTTTAAAACCTGTACATAGACGTATTTTATGGAGTATGTTTGAAGAAGGAAATACACCAGATAAGCCACATAAAAAATCTGCAACAACAGTAGGTTATGTTATGGGACATTACCATCCACATGGTGATAGTTCAATATATGATGCTATGGTAAGACTTGCTCAAGATTTTAATCAAAGATATATGCTTGTTGATGGACATGGAAACTTTGGTAATATAGAAGGTGATGGGGCAGCTGCATATCGTTATACAGAGGCAAGACTTTCTAAGATATCACTTGAAATGTTAAGAGATATTAGAAAAGATACAGTAGATATGATGCCAAATTTTGATGAAACAAGTCCTGAACCAACAGTTTTACCATCTAGATTTCCTAATGTTTTAGTTAATGGTTCTATGGGAATTGCAGTTGGTATGGCAACAAATATTCCACCACATAACTTAACAGAAGTAATTGATGGATGCATTGCATATATTGATAATAATGAAATTGATACAGATGGATTGATGCAATATATAAAAGGACCTGATTTTCCTACAGGAGGTGTTATTCTTGGTAATTCTGGAATAAGAAAAGCCTATGAAACAGGAAGAGGAAGTATTACTATACGCAGTAAAGCATTTATTGAAGAGCATGCGGGACATAATCAAATAGTTATAACAGAAGTTCCATATGGCGTAAATACTATGGAATTAAAAAATAAAGTGGCTGAACTCGTTCACAATAAAACTATTGAAGGAATTAGCGATTATCATACTGATTTAAAAGAAGGTGTGAAAATAACTATTACGTTGAAAAAGGAAGCTAATCCACAGGTTGTTTTAAATAATTTATATAAACATACTAATTTCCAAGTTAATTATGGAATTATATTTCTTGTAATTGATAATGGTACTCCTAAAACATTAAGTTTGAAAGAGATAATTGCAAAATATATTGATCACCAAAAAGAAGTTATAATAAGAAGAACAAGATTTGATTTAGCAAGAGCAGAAGAACGTGTTCATATTTTACAAGGATATGTTATTGCCATTGATAATATAGATGAAGTTGTTCATATAATAAGAAATGCTGCAAGTGATGAGGAGGCAAAAGAAAAATTAATTTCTAGATTTAAATTAACTCAAATACAAGCAGAAGCTATTCTTGATTTAAGGTTACGTAGATTAACAGGTTTAGAAAGAGATAAAATAGTTGAGGAGTTAAATGATTTACTTGCAAAAATAGAGGAATATAAATCAATTTTGAATTCCAATGAAAAAGTATTAAATATTATTAAAGAAGAATTAACAGAAATAAAAAATAAATATGGTGATGAGCGTCGTACAGATATAGATATGACAGCGATTGATTATATCGAAGATGAATCATTAATACCAGTTGAAAATATTGTGTTAGCATTAACTAATAAAGGTTATATAAAGAGAATGCGTACAGATACTTATAAAACACAACATCGTGGTGGAGTTGGAATTAAGGGAATGACAACAAATGAAGAAGACTTTGCAGAAAAACTAATAAATGCAAAAACTCATGATTATATATTGTTCTTTACTAATAGAGGTAAAGTATATAGAATTAAGGGTTATGAAATTCCAGAATTTTCTCGTCAATCAAAAGGACTACCAATTATTAACTTGTTACCACTTGAAAAGGATGAATTGGTAAGATCAATTATTAATGTAGATACTACAGATGAAAATGTTAAATATCTTGTATTTGCAACGAAAAATGGATTAATAAAGAGAACACCATTAGATGAATTTGATAATATAAGATCAAGCGGAAAGATAGCAATTATTCTTAAAGATAACGATGAATTAATAAGCGTTCAAAAATCAACTGGACAATCAGAAATAATCATTGGTGCAAGTAATGGAAGAGCAGTTAGATTTAATGAATCTGAAGTAAGAGCTATGGGTAGAAATACAGCAGGTGTTCGTGGAATAGACGTAAATGGAAGTCATGTTGTAGGTTGTGAAGTAATTGATGATTCTGATAATCAACAAATGTTGATAGTAACTGAAAAAGGTTATGGTAAGAAAACCAATGTTTCTGAATATAGATTAACGCATCGAGGCAGTAAAGGTGTTAAAACATTGAATATAACAGAAAAAAATGGTAATTTAGTATTAATTAGGTGTGTTAAAGGTGATGAAGATGTTCTAATTATAACAGATACAGGAATAATAATAAGATTATCATTAGATCAAATTTCGACTTTGAAACGTGCAACACAGGGTGTTAGATTAATTAATTTAAAAGAAAATTGTTTGGTATCGACTGTTGCAATAGTTGAGAAGGAAATTGAAACAGAAAATGAAGAAGAAAGCAGAAACGAAGAGGATGAATAATCCTTTTTTATTTCACGTGAAATATATAAAAT
>CAMVNN010000041.1 GCA_947168865.1 uncultured Bacillota bacterium | reverse complement strand
CAATTCATTAACTTTATTGATTATATAATTTTTAGTTTCATCAAAAGTCATATTTAAAGCTACTGATAGTTCATTATATAGATATTTTTCAGCTTTGTTAAAGTAATTATAATCTTTATCACTTGCTTTTTTCTTGTTATTTATTCTTGCAGCATTTCTTAAATAAGTTGTTTTGATTATTTTTATTAAATCTTCATGTGTTCCTTTATTGATTAATTCTTTATAAGTATTTTCAATATATTTATCTTCAATATTTTTTAAAGGCTCTATATTCGGAATATTGTTTATTAACTTTAAAGCTTCTTCTTTGCTAATTATATCTCTTATCCAGCCCATTCTATTATCAGAAGGGACATCAATTATTAGTGATTCATCATCTATTGGGACCAAAATATAATAATCTAATCCAGTTATTTTATTTTTTCTTACTTCTTTAACTTTACAAACATCTTTTTTGTATATTAAATAATCATTTGCTTTATACATTTTTATCTCTCCTTTTTAAAGGCAATAAAAATACGCAAGTCGTTATACAATCGGACTTACGCATAATAGCAACACTTGAATATAATTGACTTAATATATTACCTCTTAACACTGTAATTATAACATTTTTAATTTTTTTTCGTAAGTTTTTTTTCTAAAAAATTGTTTTAATATTGAATAATTGTATACATATTTTATTATCAAATTTATGTTATAATTATTATAGAAAAGAGTGTGGAAAAGTGAAGAAAAAAGTATTTTTAAGTTTATTTTTAATGATGTTTTTATTCTTTATAGTTGGTTGTGATGTAAAAAAAGAGAACGTTACACCAAAAAATAGTACAAAATCAGGCCCTTCAGTAGTTATATATTTCTCAGCAACTGGAACTACTAAAACTATAGCAGAAAGAATTGCTAAGGCATCTAATAGTGAAATTATTGAGATAATTCCTAAAGAGAAATACACAAGTGCTGATTTAGATTACAATAGTGATTGTAGAGCTAATAGAGAGCAAAACGATAGTAAATCAAGGCCTTTAATTGAAAATACAATTGATATAAATAAATATGATACTATTTATCTTGGTTATCCAATTTGGTGGGGAACAAATCCTAAAATAATACTAACATTATTAGATACATATGATTTTACTGGTAAAACGATTATTCCTTTTTGTACATCAGGTGGTAGTGGAATAAGTGGAAGTGTTGATGATTTAAGAAAATATAATTCTAATTTGACAATTACTGATGGAAAGAGATTTTCTTTAAGTGATAGCGATGAAGTAATAAGAGAATTTGTAGGTGTTAATATGAATGAAGATATAAAGAATATTAAAGTTTTTATAAATAATAATGAATATATAATTAATTTAGAAGATAATGAAACTGCTAAAAAGTTTATTGAATTTTTACCTTTAGAACTAAATATGAGTGAGTTAAATGGTAATGAGAAGTATATTTATTTAGATAAAAAATTACCAGAAAAAAGTGCAAATCCAGGAAGAATAAATGCTGGAGATGTAATGTTATATGGCGATGATTGTTTAGTTATTTTTTATAAATCATTTGATACAACATATAGTTATACTAAAATAGGTCATATTGATAATTTACCTGATTTAGGTAATGAAAATATAACTGTTAAATTTGAGCGTTAGGTGTGGAAAAGTGAAAAAGAGATTTTATTTAATAATATTAATATTATCATTATTTATACTAACTGGTTGTGGTAAAGAAGGTAATAAAACTAGAAATTATAATACAGGGAATCCTGTTGATGAAAACTTATTTAAGATAAAAGAAAAAGAATTTCATTTAGATACTGAAAAGGAATTTGAGGGTTTAAAATATAAAGTTTCTAACGAATTCAGAGAGATTAATAACTTTACTCCTGCAAGTAAATATATGCAATATAATTATCAACCTGAAGATGAAGCAAATTATTTCTTTTTTAGAATCTTCTTTTATAAAAATAAAGATTTTGGCTTTGTTAGAAAAGACTTAGGAATCGATGATAAATTTAAGTTTATTGATGGTAAAACTGATAATATAGAGTATAAATTAATTGATGAAGAAAGAACTGATGGAACAATTCATTTATATTTTATAAGTAAAGATAATAGTACTTATGTAATTCATTTTGTATCTCAGAATGATATTAAAGATTTTGAAACAAAGGCATTAAATTCACTTAAATTTTAAGTTCAGATTTTTCTGAACTTTTTATTTTAAAATATATGTTATAATTTTACTGGAGGATAATAAAATGAAAGATAAAAAAAGCTTAATAATTTATTTTAGTCGTGCTGATGAAAATTATGCAGTGGGCTATGTTGAAAAAGGTAATACTGAGTATGTAGCAGAATATTTAAAAGAGTTTACTAATGCGGATATATTTAAAGTAGAGCCATTAGTTCCATATGCTAAGGATTATCAAACTTGTATTAAAGAAGCTAAAGAAAGAATTGGAAATGCCCCAATTAAAAAGAAAATAGATGATATATCAGAGTATGAAGTTATTTATATACTAACACCAATTTATTGGGGAACATATGCACCTGAACTTGAAACGGCTATAAAAGATTTGGACTTTTCTTCTAAAACAATAAGAATTATTACTACACATGAAGGATCTGGGCTTGCAAATGTTGTTAAGGATATTAAAAATCTTTGCAAAGGTGCTAATGTATTAGATGATGCAATGGCTATTGTTGGTTCAAAGGCGAAGGATTCAAAGAAAATAGTAGAAAATTGGGTATAGATTCAAGTTATTTTATAGTATAATGATTTTAAGGAGGAAAATATGAAAAAGAAAATTTTAATAAGTTTACTAGCAATTGTTATATGTGTAATGCTATCTGGTTGTGAAGATAAAAATAATTCAAATAACAATTTAAATGGTGAAACAAATTCAAACAAAACAAATGAATCAACAAATAATAACAATAATAATTCATCAAGTAATAATGTAGGAGATGATGAAATAATCGACATTGACGATGAAGATAATACTCCAATTGTAGGAGAAAATGTTAATGTAAGTGAAGTTGTTAATTGTGATGGATGTGTATTTGCTTACTTTTCTGATGAAGGTGACAAAGCTAAAAGATTAGGTAGTACTTTATCAGCTAGTGAGTATACAAATGATATAAGGACTTTAAAAACATCTGGTGGCAAACAAAGACACAATTTCTTTGGTTTGGTACTTTCTGGTAATACTATTTCAAAAGCATATTCATGCATTTTAAAAGATAGTAAAATATATTGTATTCAAGGGTCTACTGATGGAGCTTATCATACAAATAATATTGGTATTTTAAATCAAATATTTGGTGCAGCTAATTGTAAAACTTTATCTGATGGTCATAATTACTGGTGTACAGATGGAAGTTATAATGGAAACTCTAAAACATCTGGTTATACAGCATTACATTATGAAACAAGCTGTACAATATATGGAAAAGATTCTAATACTGGTAAATTGATTTGCCATTAATAGAAGTTTAGAAAGAGAATTTTTTAGATTCTCTTTTTCTTATGATATAATTAAAAGAGAAAGAAGGTTGATTAAATGTCAATATATGATTATTCCATAGTAGATAGAAGTGGAAAAGAAGTAAGTTTAAAAGAATATCAGGGAAAAGTATTAATAATTGTTAATACAGCAACAGGTTGTGGTTTTACTCCTCAATATGAGGGTTTAGAAAATTTATATAAAAAATATCATGATGAAGGGTTAGAAATAATTGATATTCCATGTAATCAATTTGGAAATCAAGCTCCTGGTACAGATGATGAAATCCATGAATTTTGCGCATTAAAATATAACACATCATTCGATCAATTTACTAAGGCAGATGTAAATGGTGAAAATGAGTTACCACTATATACTTATTTAAAAGAGCAAATTAAAGAGGATAAAATTGAAGGTCTAAAAAATAAAATGGCTATGAAAGCTGTTGAAAAGATAAGTAAAACAGCTAAAAAAGATGGCGATATCAAATGGAATTTTACTAAATTCTTAGTAGATAAGGATGGTAAAGTAGTTGGAAGATATTCTCCTACATTTAAGCCAGAAGATATGGAAGAAGATATTAAAAAAGTAATGTAAAAATCAATTTAGAGCAGATAAAGATTCTGCTTTTTTTGATATAATAAATATAGGTGATTTAAGTGGAAAAATTAGTTAAAACTAAAATAAAAAAATCTGCTTTTTTGAAGATAAGAGAAGAAGATGTTATGTTTATTACTAATCCAGGGAGAATGGGGGATGAAGATGGTTCAACATTCGTTTTAAAAGAAGGTAATAATTATAATATATATAGAATAGATGGATGGATGTATCCTAGTGGAAATTTAGATGAAAATGAAAGAATAACATTAGATGATGCTAGAAAGCAGTTCCCTAAATGGAGTGATGCTTGGAAGAATAAAGATGATTTAAATTATCAAGGAAAATACAAATATTTATATATGGGTTTTGGTAATGGACTTTGTGTTGATAACACTATATATGATGAATTTAAGCCTTATTTAGATGAGAAAGTAAAAGCATATCTTGACTCACATGATGGCGATAAAAGCTTAGAATATGCAGCTATATTTGATACTTGGGAATCGGCTTTAGAAGAATATTTATCAAGGAGAGATTAAAATGAAATTATTAGCTAAACTTATGGAAGTAAAAGATGATAAATATAAAAGTTTTCAAGCAAAACTTGTTCCAAATATAAATCCTGATACTATTTTAGGTATTAGAACTCCAGAAATGAGAAAAATTGCTAAAGAATTATTTGAAAGTAATGATTATGATTCATTTTTAAATGAGTTACCGCATAAGTATTATGAAGAAAATCTTATTCACTTTTTTGTTATATCGATGATTAAAGATTTTGAAAAATGTATTAAAGAAGTAGAAAGATTTTTGCCATATGTTGATTGTTGGCCAGTATCAGATCAAGCAACACCAAAGAGTTTTAGAAAAAACCATGATAAATTGTTGTCTTATATAAAGAAATGGATTAAATCTAAACATATTTATACAGCTAGATTTGGAATTCGTATGCTTATGAATGAATATTTAGGTGATGATTTCAAAAAAGAGTATTTAGATCTTGTAGTTTCAGTAAAAAGTGATGATTATTATTTAAAAATGATGGTTGCTTGGTATTTTGCGACAGCCCTTGCTAAAAAATATGATGAAACTATTTCAATATTTGAAAATCACGTATTAGATGAATGGGTACATAAAAAGGCTATTCAAAAAGCTATAGAGAGTTATAGAGTAAGTGATGAGCATAAAAAATACTTAAGAAGTCTTAAGTAAGTAAAAAAGGCATTTAATTGCCTTTTTTCTTTTTGATTACAATAATTGTTATGATAGCTGCAACAAGGATTGTTCCTCCGATTGCGATCGGAACAATGATTTGATTTTCATCAACACTTGCTGGATTATCTCCTGGATTTGTTACTGGTGTGGATTCATTAATCTCACTGCTATCACTTTCAGCTCCTACTGTTGGAATTTCATCTTCCGAGTCTTCAGTAGCACCTACAGTTGTGATTGGTCCTGATCCTACAGGTTCTTCCATATTTTTTTCAGTTTCTTCTGCAAATACTATAGTGAATGGAAGAAGAAGTGTAAGTAAAATAACAATTAAATAGCAAGATATTTTTTTTGTTTTTTCTTTCATAAGATGCCTCCTAGTTTTAATTATATCATAAATAGGAAATTATGAATAAAGATAATGATAATTAGGAGTAATCAAAAAAGCAAGGAGCACTTGCTTTTTAAGAAATTTTATAAAAAATATTTGTTATTAGAATAATGCATGTTATAATTAGATTGTATTAAATAATTTGCCTGATATTTGTATGACAATTAGATCGATAGGGCTCGCTTTTAGAGGCAAAATCAAAGTGAGCATGAATGCGGGTATACCTTTAAGGGGTATACTCTTTTTTTTATTATTCAAAGGAGGTAATAGTATGAATGAAATAATAGAAAAAGAAATGATTAATATCGAAAATATGATTTATGAGGTAAGAGGGGTTCAGGTAATGATTTCTTCTGATGTTGCAAAAATATATCAAGTTGAGACAAAAAGAATAAATGAGGTAATAAAAAGGAATATAAAAAGATTTCCAGATTCTTTTTGCTTTCAATTAACAAACGAAGAAATAGAAAGCCTGTTTTCAAGGTCGCAATTTGCGACCTTGAACAAGAATAATAATTTGAGAGGATCTAATATAAAATATTTACCTTATGTTTTAACAGAACAGGGGATAATGATGCTCTCTGGTCTTCTTAAAAGTGATGTTGCAGTTCAAGTAAATATTCAAATAATCAATGCCTTTGTAAGAATGAGACATTATATTAATTATACTAAAGATTTTCTTCCTTATAAGATTTTATTAATTGAAGATAAAGTAGATAATAATACTAAAAGAATAGATGAATTATTTGATAAATTTGATCCTAAAGACATTATTAAAGATAAGATATTCTTTGAAGTTGAATTTTAT
>CAMVNN010000040.1 GCA_947168865.1 uncultured Bacillota bacterium | reverse complement strand
GTTCTTCTTCAATATTATTTTCATCTAAATTAATATATTCATTCATAGTTCACACCTCATATCCATTATACCATGAAAAAAGAGAATTTTTGCATTCTCTTAATATCTTAATATTCCGACGATTTTTATACATCACCAAATAGTTTGATATTTCTCTTCTACCAATTATAAGAGTATGCATCATTTATATATATTTTGTATGTATCAAACTCTAAATCATCATAATTTTCATCATAAGGTTTATAAAAATCAAAATTAGCTGATCTACCAGGTTTTGTTTCACCTACAAGAGTATCATCATATCCGACAACTTTATTATCTTTATAATAAACAACCGAAATACTCATATAATCTATAATTTCATCAGTAGTATTTTTTACTTGACCGACTACTTTATCATCATTTATAGTTGCTGTTGCTGTTAATTTATCAGTATAACTCTTGTTATCAGTTTTTTCTAAATCAACAAATATTTTGTAATGGTCGTAAGATTTTGGTGCATCATATAAATTAATAGCAAATTCAGTATTTTTAGAAACAGCAGTTAAACCAGTAGTACTTTTTCCAATAAATTCATCTTTTTCGTTATAAAATTCAACAGTAAAAACTATTTCATTTGTTCCATCATTTTTATTTTTTCCAAAGAGTATATAATCGCCATCATCAGCTTTTACTAAACTATACTCTACATTTTCACTTGTACCTGTTTTGGCTTGATTATTATTTGTATTTTTCTTTTCAGTATTAGAATTTTCATTAATATTGGTATTATTAGTAGTTGAAGATTCGTTAAAATCCAAATTATTTTTCGTATTAGAATTTGATTTATTTGATAATAAAAGAATTAAAACAATTACGATTAAAACAATTATAATAGCAACATACCAATATTTTTTTAAATATGCAATTACATTATTAGTATTATTACTAACTTTTATTTCTTTTGATTTTTCTTCTTTTTTGTTACTTTCTAAAGTTTCATTAACTAATGTTTTTGTTTTATTTTTCATTACAATTTTAGCAATTACACTAATTATAATTATTATTGCTATTATTATATATAAATAATATGAAATACCGAATGTATAATTATCACTTGGTAGAACTCCACGACTTGTGATATCGTAATTCATCGCTAGAGAACTAATTGCTAATATTATATCAAATATTATAACAAGTACATTTTTATTCAAAATAGTAAATAATAAAATTAATACTATAGAAACTATTAATACTATTGTAATAATAACATTTATTAGTGATTCGCCATATATATAATCACTATTATATTCAATATCTTTAGAATTATTCATTGCATAATTATATACTTTAAAATTTTCTAATATTGATAAATTAACTGCATCTTTATTTGTTAATTTAACTTCTTCAATATTAATTGTTTCTGGATATTCTAATAATCGCTCATGATATTCGCCAATGGATTTTTCATAAGGCATAAATAATCCAGCAAAAGCGACTACACATAAAAATATAATAAATATTTTCAATAAATTTAAAATTTTTAAATAATTTGTCTTACTCATTTTTTATACTCCTAACCATTAATTAGCCACTTCAAGCAATTTTTTAGTAACTCTCGTTTGAACATCTAAATAATATGATGTTTCAACGGTATTTAGGTCATTATCTTTCCATTTTTCAAAATCTTTTGTAAATTGATTATATTTTTCCAACATTTTACCATAATCATTTAATAAAGACATATCTGATGGATTGGCATTATATTTTTTCATAAATGCAACATATTCATCCATATATTTTTCATAACTATCCATTGCATCTTTAAATTCTTTTCTGATTTCATTACTATTATTGTTATTATTTGTAGATGTTTCATTTTTTTGTTGTTCCTCAACTTTAGAATTATTTGTTTCTTCTTTTGAATCTTCTTTTTTTTCTGGTACTTGAATTAAAATATCTATAGTATTAAATCCTAGATAATTAACACTTAATCTATATCCATCTGAATTTTTTGCATAATAATTCTCTTCTTGCTTATTATAATCAACATTAAATCCTTTATTTTGACACTCAGTAACATATTTATTAAACTCATCAATTGTCGTTTTCCCAATATGCACTCTAAAACTATTACTACTATCTGAAACAATCTTACCATAAGTCGAACTTGGTTTAGGAAGCATTGCACTAAGTCCTTGTGAAGTCCACTCAATTTCTTTCATTTCTTCTGATGCTTGTAATATAATCCATATATCATCACTAATGTATGATAAGCTTAATTCATATCCGTCATTATTAAATGCTTCATATCTATCGCCATTACTTTTACTTTCAACTGTATAACCCATTTTAATACAATCATTTTTATACTCTTGATAATATGATTTTGAAACATTTTCTATTGACATAGAAAGATAATCATCAAGATTTGATCCTACATCAATTTTTCCTTTCTTTGCTTCAGGTATATATTTACCTAATTCTAATTCAGACCATTTTGTCTTATTGTTGCCATTAGATATTGTGTTAAATACGACAATAATTAATACTATAGTTCCTACAACAAACCACCATTTTTTATAAAACGGTTTTTCATTGTCCTGTTTTAATTTTTGTTTTACAACTTCGATGTTTTTTTCTTCCATAAAAAAACTCCTTTTCTAACATATTTTTCCTATACTATATTCATTATATCATAAAAGGAAAAAACTACACAAAAAATGATAAAATTTATTATAATTTTAAATTGTAAGATTACTATATTAAGTTCTTATAATAAGAAAATTTATTCCTTTTTTTAATAATTAAAAACGTATGTAGAGGCACTTTTTTGAAAAAAATTACAATTTTTTTAAATAAGAAAAAGCCTCGTAAACCCTTTATTTATAGGGCTTTGAGGCTTTATTTACCACAACATTGTTTATATTTTTTACCACTGCCACATGGACATGGATCATTACGGCCTACTTTAGTACTCTTCTTTGGAGTTTTCTTAGCTACCTTACTTTCATCATCAGCTGCTTTACCCTTTGCTACTTCTTTTCTTTCAGCATTTTGTCTAACTTCTGCCTTAAGTAAGAACATAGTAGTTTCTTTATCAATAGTATCTAATAAATCTTCAAATAATTCATAACCTTCAGTAGTATATGCACGTAATGGATTTTCTTGAGCATATCCTCTTAAATGAATACCTTCCTTAAGAATACTCATAGTATTAATATGTTCCATCCAGTGAGTATCCATAACTCTTAAAGAAATAGCTCTTTCAAATTCAGAAACAATTTCACTAGGAATACTTGATAATTTTTCTTCATACTCAGATAAAACCTTATCTGTTAAAACATTAGTAACACTTTCAACAGTTTGATCATCTAAATCTTCAACTTTTACATCATTCTTAACAACTTGATTAATCGACTCAAGAATCTCAGTAATATCATTTAAAGTTAAATATCCTTCTGGAGCTAAATGATCCTCAACTAAAGCAGAAACATAATTCTTAATAGACTCAACAACAACACTATGAATATCATCAGTATCTAATATCTCATTACGCATAGAGTAAATTGCTTCTCTTTGTTTATTAATGACATCATCATATTGTAAAATAGTCTTTCTCATATCATAATTATTACCTTCAATTCTTTTTTGAGCAGTCTCAACAGAAGAAGATAACATCTTATTTCTAATAGACATATCATCAGTAAAACCAACACGTTGTAAAATCATCTTAGCTCTATCAGTACCAAAACGAACTAATAAATCATCTTCAAAAGAAACACAGAATTGAGAAAATCCAGGATCACCTTGACGACCAGAACGACCTCTTAACTGATTATCAATACGACGAGACTCATGACGTTCAGTACCAATAACAGCTAAACCACCAAGTTCCTTAACTTCATCAGTTAATTTAATATCTGTACCACGACCAGCCATATTAGTAGCAATAGTAACAGCTCCCTTTTCACCAGCCTTAGCAATAATTTCAGCCTCACGAGCATGATTCTTAGCATTTAATACTTCATGAGGAACATGTTCCTTCTTTAACATTTCAGATAACAATTCACTTGTTTCAACAGCAATAGTACCAACCAATACTGGTTGTCCCTTTGCATGTCTTTCTTTAATCTCGTTAACAATAGCCTTATACTTACCTTTTTTAGTGGCAAATAATAAATCTCCAAAATCTTCACGAATTACAGGCTTATTAGTAGGAATTTGAATAACATACATGTTATAAATATCTCTAAATTCCTCTTCTTCAGTCTTAGCAGTACCAGTCATACCAGAAATCTTCTTATACATTCTAAATAAATTTTGGAAAGTAATAGTCGCTAAAGTCTTAGTTTCCTCTTGGATTTGAACACCCTCTTTAGCCTCAATAGCTTGATGTAATCCATCAGAATAATTACGACCCTTCATTAAACGACCAGTAAATGGATCAACTATAATAACTTCTCCATTTTCAACAACATAATCAAAATCCTTCTTCATTGCAAAATTAGCTCGAAGTGCTTGATTAATAAAATGAACTAAAGTTGAATTATTAATATCATATAAATTATTAACTCTAAAATACTTCTCAGCCTCATTAACACCCTTATCATCAAGAGTAACAGCCTTTAACTTTTCATCATAAACATAGCCATCATTTTCATGCAACTTTTTCGCAAAACTATCAGCTTGCTTATATAAATTAGCCGAATGCATAGAACCACCAGAAATAATTAATGGAGTTCTAGCCTCATCAATTAAAATAGAGTCAACTTCATCCACAATAACAAAATTAAACGGTCTCATAACACGATCACTAGCCCTAATAACCATGTTATCCCTTAAATAATCGAAGCCAATTTCATTATTAGTAGAATACATAATATCAGAATTATAAGCTTCCTTCTTCTCTTCAATAGAAGAATCCCTATAATTTTTACCAACAGTAAGACCTAAAAAATTATAAACCTTACCCATCCAATCAGCAGCTACACCAACTAAGTATTCATTAACAGTAACAATATGAACACCCTCACCAGTTAATGCATTCAAATAAGCAGGCATAGTACAAGTTAAAGTTTTACCTTCACCAGTTTTCATTTCAGCAATATTACCATAATGAATTGCTAAACCACCTAAAATTTGAACGAAGAAAGGTTTCTCACCAATAGTACGATAAGCAGCCTCACGAACAGTCGCAAAAGCCTCAACCTTAATATCCTCTAAAGTTTCCCCATTAGCAAGTCTTTCCTTAAACTCAACAGTTTTATGTTGTAACTCCTCATCACTTAATTTACTATATTCAGAATCTAAAGCATCTATCTCACGAGCAATACTTTCAAACTTCTGTAACTCTTTATATTCATGATCAAATATTTTCTTAAAAAGCTTCATTTCGATTCTCCTTTTCTAATACATAGTATATTTTATCAAAAAAATAAGAAAAATCCTAGTAATTTAAACAAAAAAGGCAAAAATTTATTTTGCCTCTAAAATACCATAACCTTTATCTTTACGTTTATAAACAACACATAACTCATTTGTCTTATCATTTTTAAATAAGAAGAAATCATGACCTATTAACTCCATTTGTAAAATAGCCTCTTCCTCGCTCATAGGTTTAGTATCAATAACCTTTCTTTTAACAATACTATCATCAACATCTTCAGACGCATCAACGTCAAAATCATTAAAGATAATAGTTTGCTTCAAGTTCTTACGAGCCTTAGTCTTATTCTTTCGAATTTGTCTTTCTAATTTATCAGAAACTAAATCAACAGCAGCATATAAATCACTATGCTTCTCCTCAGCCCTTAAAACCATCTTACTTGCAGGAATAGTAACCTCAACAATTTGCTCCTTACCGCGAACCCTAATAGTTACAGTAGCAGTCAAATCAGTATCTTTAAAATACTTCTCAACCCTACCAATCTTAGATTCAATGTAGCTTCTAATTGCTTCAGTAACCTCTATATTCTTTCCATGGATATTAAATTTCATAATATCATCCTCCCAATATAATTATAACATTAATAAAAAGACAATTAAACAAATTTCACAAAAATATCAAAAAAAAAACTACTATACTAAAGCAGTTTTAATTTCAACAACATTCTTAGCCTGAAGACCTTTATCAGTTCTAACTAACTCAAACTCAACATATTGACCTTCAACCAAAGTCTTATACCCACTTGAAAGTATAGAAGAATAATGAACAAATATATCTTCACCCTCCTTATACTCAATAAAACCAAAACCCTTATCATTATTAAACCATTTTACTTTACCTTTCATATCATAAATCTCCCTTCTAGTAAAATCGCTTACAATAAAAATATACAACATTTAACACAGTGAATTCAACAAAAACAAAACATCAAAATTCGACAAATTTCTACCGTGCAACATTACTATTATACTATGACATTTTTTGACATAATTCGCACAAAACATTAAACTTAAAAAATCAAACATAAAAAGACAAAACAATAAACAAAAAATTAATTATTAATATCACAAGAAAGGAAGATTTTATTATGGCTTCAAATTTAGACAAAAAAATCAATTATACTGACATCAGAGGTAGGAAATATGAAGAATTATATAATTGATAACTGCATGGATATCATAAAAAAAAATAAGAACTATGATAAAACAAAACTTGCAGAAATAAAATATGGACTTGAAGGACTGTATCTTACAATATCAAAACTAATTATAATAACAACTATCGCAATAATATTAGGAATATTTAAAGAATACATAATATTCCTATTAATATATAACATA
>CAMVNN010000039.1 GCA_947168865.1 uncultured Bacillota bacterium | reverse complement strand
TGATGGGAATCGGACCCACGTTATTAGCTTGGAAGGCTAGAGTTCTACCATTGAACTACATCCGCAAATAAAAAGTAGACATTTATAATTATATCAAAACAGTTACAAATGTCAACTACTTTTTTTATTTTTTCCTATTATTTGATTTTTTAGGTTGAGTTTTAGTGTTCTTTTTTGCTTTTACTGGAGTTTTTTCTTTTTTTTCAACTTTTTTTATAACGATTTCTTCATCGTCATCATCTTCTTCTAAACCATCGTCTTCTTTAGTAATCTTTTTATAAGGTACTTCATTTTCAAGTTTTGCATTTCTCTTACCTGTATAAATAACTAGTGCAACTGATCCAGCAATAATTAATAATACAACTATTGTTTGAATAGTTTCAGAATTATCTTTCTTTTGACCTTTTAGACATTCATCACCATCATTTGCAAAACATCCAACAACATCTTTATCTCCCTCTTCATAAGCTTGATTAATATACTTTTCAAGGTCTGTACTATATGTTGCTGCTGCATATAAATCACTTATTACAACAAATGGTGTACCTGTATAAGCAGCATTTTCAAATCCTGCACTTTTAAATGCTTCTGCTACTTTTTTACCTAATTGGTAATCTTTTCCTTGTGCCCAATCAACATGGTCAACATATAATTCTTTTTGAACAATTTCAAATTTTTCATTATATGAGTCAAGTCCTTTTAGGTATTCAATTTCAGCTTCACAATAAGGACATCCACCTGCTTCAAAAATATAAACTTTTACTTTCCCTTCTGCTTTTACATTCATTGTTCCAACTCCAGAGAAAACAACAAATGCTGCAAGCAATGTAATTAAAACACTTTTAATCTTTTCCATATTTTTTTACCCTCCATAATTAATTCTATCAAATTTCTTTTTAATTTACAATTATATTTGCAAATTTCATCAAATTATCACACATTGTTATCTTTTGTTGTAATTTTTTCAATTTCAACACCACTTATTTTATTAAATTTTTTAGTTATTTTATCACTTGTTATTTGTACTTCCTCTACTTCTTTATTAACACTTTGAATACTTTTAGCAAGTCTATCCCAACGCTCTTTATATCTGTCAAATTCAATTCCAAGTTTATTTAACTCATCATGTATAATTGATGTATATTTATCTCTTTCAATATTTTTAATAATCATTTGAATTACTGTTAAGGTTGACATTAAAGTAGTTGGTGAAGTAATCCATACTCTTTTTCTATACGCATATTCAATTAAATCTGAGTGATATGCATTTAGCTCCGCAAAAATTGCTTCAGCAGGTAAAAACATAATTGCTTGATTTGCTGTAACATCTCTAATAATATACTTTTCGCTTATCGCATCAATATGTTTTTTTACATCAATTTTAAATTGTTTTTCATATCTCTCTCTTATCTCAAGTGGCAATTTTTTATCTACCATCATACGATAATTTTCTAAAGGAAACTTTGAGTCTATTGCAATGGTACCAAGGGGAGCTGGTGCAAAAAGAATTGAATCAGCAATATAACCATTTGGAAGTGTATATTGAAGTTTGTATATTTTATCATTAGATTCTCCAAATACGCTTTTTAAAATATGATTTAAATTTACTTCTCCAAATATTCCTCTTGTTTTCTTATCTGTTAAGATGCTTTGAAGTGAGACAATATCACTTGATAAAGTTTCTATCTTCTTTTGTGCTTCATCTATCTTACTAAGACGCTCTAAAATATTAGTAAAAGTTTTATTGGTCCTTTCAAAATTCTGATCAAGTCGTTCATTTACTTTATCATTTATCCTATTTAATTTATCTTCAACTTTACTTGATAATACTTCAAACTTATTATTAATATTGTCTGTTAATTCTTTATTAAAATCATTTATTTCTTTATTTATATTTACTTCAAATCTTCCAAGACGTTCTGTCATATTAGCTTCATTAATTTTTTCTTTTTTACTTCCAAAAATAATTATTAAACAAAGTATTATTAAAATTAAAAGCATTCCAATTATTAAATATTCCATAACTAATTCTCCTATAAAAATATTATATAACAAAAATAAAAGAAAAAACAAATATTATGTTCTTCCTTTCATTATTTCTAATACTTTATCAAAATTATCATCATTTGCCATTACATTTTTTTTAATTGTTCCACACTTATCACACTTATATACTATTTTTAATTTATCTTTACTTCCCTTTTCAATATCGATTGGTCTTAATACTCCACCACAATTAGCACTTCTATCCCCTGGAAAATTATCTAAATGAAGTGAGCATAAGCAATGATTGCAGTGATCTCTTGCCGTATAATTTAGTTTTTCTACAGTTTTACCACAAACACTACAAGTAAAGTTTTCATCTATCATAGTAAATCTTTTTTCACTCATACTATCCCTCAAAAAAATGTTAACAAATATATAATTATTTGTCAAATTTATTGAATTAACTTATAAGCATTATATCCACCAATTATATTTATAACATTGTAACCCATATTTGTAAGTATTTCACAAGCTCTTTTACTATTTATTCCCATATTACAGTATATATAATAAGTATCGTACTTATTTAGATAATTTCCAGGATTCATTGTTAAAAAATTCATTGGTATATTAATAGAGTATGGAATGTTACCCATTCTATATAAGTAATTATCTCTTATATCAATTATATTTATTTTATCTAATTTATCAATTATTGATGAAACATCTACATTATTCACTTTATCACCCATAATATTTTATGAAAAAAGGAAGATTTATTTCTTCCTAAATTCTAAATATTCATCATAAGTTCCAAGTTTATCTATTATTTTTCCAGAATCATCAAATTCTATTATTCTATTTGCAATTGTTTCAACTAATTGATGGTCATGTGACGCTAAAAGTAGTTCACCAGTATACTTAATTAATCCATTATTAAGGGAAGTTATACTCTCTAAATCTAAGTGGTTTGTTGGTTCATCAAGTATTAAAAAGTTTGGGTTAGATAACATACATTTTGATAACATACATCTGGCTTTTTCTCCACCTGATAACACGTCAACTGTTTTAAATACTTCTTCACCTGAAAATAACATTCTACCAAGAAATCCTCTTAAAACTGTTTCATCATCAATATTAAAATATTGTCCAATCCATTTTACTATTGGTAAGTTACCTTTAAAATACTCAGAATTATCTTGTGGAAAATATGTTTTATTAACTGTTGTTCCCCACTCTATTGTTCCATTATCAGCCTTTTCTTCTCCCATTAAAATCTTAAATAACATTGTTTTAGCAATATTATTTGTTCCAACAAAAGCAATCTTATCACCCTTGTTTACTATAAAACTAATATTATCTATTATTTTTTTACCATCAACTGTTTTTGATAAATTTTCAACCTTTAATATTTGTTTTCCACTATCTTTAATTGGTTTAAATTCAATAAAAGGATATTTTCTTGATGATGGTACAATCTCTTCAAGTTCAATTTTTTCAAGCATTTTCTTTCTTGATGTTGCTTGTTTACTTTTTGATGCATTAGCAGAGAATCTTTGAATAAATGCTTGTAATTCTTTTATCTTTTCTTCTTTTTTTCTATTTTGTTCTTTTGCTTGTTTCAAAGCAAGTTCACTAGATTCATACCAGAAGTCATAATTTCCAATATATAATTTTATTTTACCATAATCGATATCTGCAATATGAGTACATACTTTATTTAAGAAATGTCTATCATGTGATACAACAATTACAGTATTTTCATAATTAATTAAAAATTCTTCAAGCCAGTTTATTGCATCAATATCTAAGTTATTTGTAGGTTCATCTAAAAGTAATATATCAGGATTTCCAAACAAACTTTGAGCAAGTAATACTTTTACTTTTTGATTATTTGGTATATCTTTCATTAAAGAGTAATGATTTTCTTCTAAAACTCCTAAATTGTTTAAAAGTTCAGCTGCATCACTTTCAGCACTCCATCCATCAAGTTCAGCAAACTCTGCTTCCAACTCACCTAACTTAATTCCATCTTCATCAGTAAATGGAACTTTGGAATACAACTCTTCCTTTGCTTTCATTATTTCATATAATCTAGAATTACCTTGAATTACTGTATCAATTGCAGTATATTCATCATATTCATAATGATTTTGTTTTAAAATACCAATTCTTTCACCAGGAGTTATAACTATTTCTCCATGACTTGTTTCAATCTCCCCAGATAAAAGTTTTAAGAAAGTTGATTTTCCTGCCCCATTCGCTCCAATTAATCCATAACAATTCCCTTTAGTGAACTTTATATTAACTCCTTCAAAAAGAGTTCTTTTTCCAAATCTTAATGTTACATCATTTACTTGTATCATAATTCACCTCTTTAATCTTTTAAATCTTGATACCAATCTTTAATCTTATCAAGTCCGATACTACCATATTTCTTTATATAGTCAAAAGTAATTCCAAATTTTTCTTTCATATTATTAAAATCAGACTTAAAATTATCACAAAAGTTTGGATTATTATCACATATTTTGTTTACCGTATTTATATATGTTTCAACTACTTTTATTTTTATATTTTGATATTTTTCTTTTAGATTTTCTTTATAATTAGGAAAATAATCATCTATTTTTTTATCTATTGATAACGCTACATCTAAAAGTTTTACTTTGGTATTATCTTTTAATTCACTAAAAGTTTTTCCTTTTATTTCTTTTCCATAAAAGATAAAATCTACTATATCTGTAAATCCTTTTTTTATCTTACTCTCATCTTTTTCTTTATTAATTTCATTAAAATTTTTAAGTATTTCTTCTTCAGTATCAATTACCACATAGTTACTATCTTTATCACTTTTATTTTCTACATAATTACTATCTTCATTATTCTTTACACTATTATCATCTTTTTTCATTATTAAAACAACTGTAAGTGCGACTAGTAAACCTATTATTATGCCAACTAATATAAATATAATTATAGTTAATTTATCTTTTTTCATAATCATCCCTCTTTGCTCTTGTATTATATCATATATATAATCATATTTCTATAAAAGAAAAAAGAGATTACTCTCTTAATTATAAAGTTTTATTATTTTTTTCTATATATTTTTTAGAATTAATATCACTATTATACTTTTCTAATTCCTCTTGTGATAATTTCATCAATCCTATTTTATAATTTCTAAACTCTTCTAGTGACATATTTTGAAGTTTTTCTTTAGTTTGAGTCATTAATTCAATAGTTTCATCATATATTTTTTTTGAAAAATGCTCTCCTTTATACATATTATTAATAACTCTTGAAGTATAATCATATAAATCATCATAATTATTTCCAATTGTATTAATTGTTCTACCATAACCACTTGAATTTGGGAATATATGTTCAACTGATATAGTTGCTGCATCTGGTTTAATATCCCATTGTCCTTCATTGTTTTTATAATAATTTAGTTTTTTTTCATAGTTATCAATTTCTCTTATTTTAAGTTGTTCAAGTGTTTCTAAATCCATACTTAAGTAATCAAAATAATTCATTTCACGAGCTTTTTCATTTATTTTAATCAAAGCTTCAATCAATTCATTTCTCTCTAAAGAATTACTTAAATTATAATCATATTTTCTAAAGTGATCTGGATTATTTACAATTCCTTGTTGGGCAGCACTTTTAAATGGATATGCTATAAAACCAATATGATTTCTTGCAATAATTTCACTGCACTGATTTGATAGTTCAGAAAGTTCTTCCACAATCATATGTCTTATGTCTTCATTGTTTCTTGTTTCATATTCTTCAACTACTGGTTCATTTATTGCTTCTATTTCGTAAACGTCTGGTATTTCTACTTTAATTGGTTGTGATTCTAAACTTTTCTTGCCTTCAATAATTCTTTGCAAAACTGTTTTATGAGCTTCTTCAAAACTAATATTATTTTCCTTTGCTATATTTAATGCTACATCAAACGCTTCTTTTTTTTCTTCATCACTTAGTTTTTCTAATTCACTCAAATCCATACTCTAACCTACCTTTATTAAAGGTTAACACACTCTATTACCATTTTCAATTACTTTACATTTTTTTTTGACTGTTTTTATTATCGTTTACACTATTTTACACAAAAAAAGAGAGAATTACTATTCAATCTTAGTAATCTCTCTTACTGTTTCACCATTATCATGATATATAACTATTTCTTCTCCCACTTTTAAGAATGGTAATAAATCTTCATTTACTTTTATTGATACTTTATATTTATTATTATCTACTGTTTCAATATAGTAATAAGTATTGCCATCAATATTTACTTGATTAATTGTTTTTATCTTTATTGTCTCTTTTTCACTCAAACTTGTTGTATCTACTCCAATATTTTTTAAATAATTCTCCTTTGCTTTTAAAATACCTAAGTTAGCATCGGTTACTACTACTCTTTGATAGTTTTGGACATCTACAAATGCATACATTTTAACAAGACCAGCATTATCTTTAAGTGATACCAAGTATGTTGCTTTACCATTTAAATTTATTAAAAGTGGAAATGTTGAAGTGTATTTCATTTGTTGTACTTGACCTTCAGCACTTGCCATTGCAGAATACTCTTCAGCTCCAGGAATTAAATAATAGTTTGTTTCTTTTGTTCTTAAATTAGTTAAGATAAATCCAAGATTAGATTCATCACTTGCAACAGAAGTTATTCCAGTATATAAATATACATCATCATCTTGAATTATATAGTTATATCCCATTGTTGTTGCAACTACATTCTTTTGACCAAAAATGCTATTTAAGAAT
>CAMVNN010000038.1 GCA_947168865.1 uncultured Bacillota bacterium | reverse complement strand
AGTCCTTATTTTTACTAAAAGTATATAAATCGTAAAAAAATCAAAACAAAAGAATCACAAGGGTGCGGGGAAAGTCGGTTCTTTTATTATTGGTAGTTGAGAAAACAAAAGGGAAAGCACTTTTGTTAAACAAATTTGAAATTAATGACATGTTATGTTTGAAATAATTTATGCCAATAAAAGCCATCGAATCAACACAAAATAGACAATTTTTGATATACTAATAATAGGTATTAAAGGAGTTGTATTTATGATTGCAAAAGAAAGTATTCCATTTGCACCAAATCTCATTGAATCAATGAGATCCTTAGGATATTCATTTGAAACAGCAATTGCTGATTTAATAGACAATAGTATAAGTGCAAATGCTTCAAAAATTGATATTTTACTAAGTCCAATTGATAATCCATATTTAATTATTTTAGATAATGGATACGGTATGAATTCAAAAGAGCTAGAAGAAGCTTTAAGATACGGGGCAAAAAATCCACTTGAAAGAAGAGAAAACAATGATCTTGGAAGATTTGGATTAGGTATGAAATCTGCTTCCTTGTCTCAATGTAGAAAACTAGTTGTCGCAAGCAAAAAAGATGGTGCAATATCATGTTTCTCATGGGATTTGGATTATATAATACAAAATAAAGAATGGATGTTGTTAGAATATGGCAGTGAAGAAATTGAAAAATTACCTCAAATAGAATTACTAAAAGCATTACCAAGCGGTACATATTTAATGTTGGAAAAATTTGATCGAATATCTTCATCAACATATGATTTAAACACTACACTAAATAGTTATATGAATTCAACAATTGATCATTTAGCATTAGTATTTCATAGATTTTTAAATGATGGTGTAGATATATATGTGAATAATAATAAGATTATCCGAAGAGATCCATTCTTAACTACTAATCGTGGAACTCAACCTTTACCAGAACAATTTATAACTATTAATGATAATAAAATAAGAATACAACCTTATATATTACCGTATATCAACAAGCTGACTGACGAAGATTTACAAAAAGTGGGAGGGAAAGAAGATTTAAGGACAAATCAAGGTTTCTATATTTATAGAAACAAAAGACTAATATTTTGGGGAAGCTGGTTTAGACTAACTCGTAAAGAAGAGCTAAGTAAACTTGCAAGAGTTATGGTAGATATTCCAAATGATTTGGATGAAGTATGGGGAGTAGATATTAAGAAAAGTACAGTCCATTTACCTGATGTTATAAAGAAAAATTTATATTCTTGTATAGAAGAATCAGTATTTAAGAGTAAGGCTGTACACGAATATAGAGGAAGGAAAGAAAAAAATAATAAAGATATTAATTATATTTGGGAAAGAGTGGAATTAAGAGATAATTGCTATGAATATAAAATTAATCGCGACCTTCCACAAATTCAATTATTCGAAGAGTCCTTGGATTCAAATCAATTAAAATATTTTGATAAAATAATTACAAATCTAGAAAAAATGTTTCCATCTACATCTCTATACTTAGATGCTTCTAAAGGAAAAATAATAGATGAATCATCAACTGTGACTGAAGAAGAAATAGAAGAAATGTATAATGAAATATGTGACTCTTTAAATTACAGTGAAAAGATGGGATTAAATAAAAATAGTGTTTTGGAAAGCTTGCTAAAGAGTGAACCATACTGCAATTATAATGAATTAATAGAAAAATTTGAAATTGGAGGATCTAATGAATAGTAATGAAGAAAAATTAAAAAATTTAGTAACAACATATATCTATGATAATAGAGGAATGAGTGAACAAGAGATTGACAATATAATTGAGTATTTTGTTCATGCACCAAATTTTGTACAAAATCCTTTAACAGAAGAAGAAATAAACAATGTTAGGAAGGAAATCCATGCAGAGTATTTGATTAAATTAGATTTAGGAACTTCGATAACTGCTAAGGATTTTGCTCCATGGTTTATGGAACGTAAAAAAACTTTAAACATGGGATATTGGAATAGATATAAGGAATATTTGCTAAGGGATAAAAATTTTCCACCAAATGTAGTTGGAACAATGAATGATGTTACAGATGAAATAGTTGATTTATTAGGTGATCCAACTTTAGATAAAAATTTTCAAAGAAGAGGTCTTATTATTGGTGATGTTCAATCTGGTAAAACAGCAAATTATACTGGATTGATTTGCAAAGCTGCAGACGCAGGATATAAAGTTGTTATTTTACTAACTGGAACAATTGAAAAATTAAGACAACAAACGCAATCAAGATTAGATGAAGGATTCATTGGTATGGATTCCAATGGTATGATTAAGAATAAAGAAAATAATTATATTGGTGTAGGTAAATATGATAGTACATTACACCCAGTTGTTTTTACATCAAAAAGTAGCGATTTTAATGCAACAACTGCAAATACATTAGGCCTAACATTAAACACTTTAAATGAACCTGTATTGTTTGTATTGAAGAAGAATGTTTCAGTTTTAAAAAAATTAAATCAATGGTTAAAATTATTTAATTTAAAAGAAGGACATCAATATATTGAAACATCAATGCTAATGGTTGATGATGAAGCGGACAATGCATCAATTAATGTTAATGATCCAGAGAACAATCCAACAGCAATTAATACTCAAATTAGAACGTTGTTACATTTATTTGAAAAAGCTAGTTATGTTGGATTTACTGCCACTCCGTTTGCCAATATATTTATAGACCCTAATACCGATGATGAAATGCTTGGTCAGGATTTATTCCCAAAAGACTATATTTATTCTTTAGATGCACCATCTAATTACATAGGTGCTAGAAATGTATTTGGTGAAAATGGCGCTTATCAAGACATGATAGAAGATTTATATGATGGAGAAGAATATTTCCCATTAAATCATAAAAAGGATGATTTTATTTCAGAATTATCCCCAACATTAAAGGTTGCCATCAATGAGTTTTTACTAGCAAATGCAGTTAGAGATTTACGTGGTGATAAAAAGAAACACAGATCAATGATGGTTAATACTAGCAGATTTGTAAATATACAAGACAGATTTGGGGTATTAATAGTTAACTATTTAAATGAAATCAAAAATTCTGTTCATTTATATAGTAAATTACCAGTTGAAAATGCTTTGAGTGATGATAATATAGAATTTTTATATAAAGTATATAATGAACATTATTCTAATTTAAATTATGAATGGGAAGAAATACAAGAAGTATTAGATTCAGCAATAATGCCAATAGATGTCGTAGTTGTAAATGGAAATAATTTTACAAAACTTGATTATGAAGAACACGAAGACACTGGATATCGAGTAATAGCCGTTGGAGGAATGAGCTTATCTAGAGGCCTTACATTAGAAGGCTTAATAATTAGTTATTTTTATAGAAATTCTAAAATGTATGATACGTTAATGCAAATGGGAAGATGGTTTGGATATAGACCAAATTACGACGATTTATGCAAAGTATGGATGGATGAAAACAATAAATCTTGGTATCAACATATAAGTGACGCAACAGATGAATTACGAAGAGATGTAAAAAGAATGAGAGAAAATGATAAGACACCTATGCAATTTGGATTAAGAGTTAGAAATGATATCAATTCACTTTTAGTAACTGCTAGAAATAAGATGAGAACCGCCAATAATGCGGAAAGAATTATATCATTAAGTGAAACTTTTTTAGAGACTACTAAACTATATAATGATGAATTTAAAAATGAGAAAAACCGTGAAGTTGTTAATAATTTATTATTAGATATTAGTGATGCTGCAGGATGTTCTTTTGAAGAAAGTGGAAAAAAGCGAGGATATAAAAATGTTCCTAAAGAATTAATATTGGATTTCATATCTAATTTTAATGCATCATATGCTAATTTCCCATTTGATACAGAAACAATCAAAAATTTTGTTAATAATTATGGCGGCTATGAACTAAATAAATGGGATGTAGTATTTATAAATGGTGAATCAAATATTCCTTTTGAAATAGGCAATAGTCAAACAGTTAATTGTGTAAAAAGAAGTTTTATATTTAAACATAATGATGAGTTGATACAAATTTCTGGAAAAAGAAACAGATTAGGTACTGCTGAAGATTCAAAATTTGGATTAACTGAAGATGATATTGATAAAATAAAAGAAAGATTTTACTCTATCCCAGAAAATGAGAATAAAAGTTTATCACAAAAAGTATTTTTCGAATATGTTAGAAATCCATTGTTGATGATCTATCCAATAGAATTAAAAGATGTATTAGAAGTAGAAGATCAAGCTAAAGCAAAAGAAAGATTAAATGTATCAAACACATTAATAGGTATAAGTGTTGGATTTCCAATATTGGCAAATAGTGAAACTAAATATGCAAAATATAAAATTAATTTAATCGAATTAAAGAAAATTGAAGAATATGATACGGATGGAGGAGAAGAAAATGACAATTGAAGAAATAAAAGAAAAATTTAACGAATGTAAAAACTCATTATCTTATAAAAGAATTAATCCTAACCATCCGGTAAATATCTACATCGGATATAACGAAAAAGGTAATCAATCTCTTGCAATTATTTCTGAAAAATGTAATTTAGATTTTGAATCAACTAGATTAATTGATGTTGAACTTAAGGTAAGAAATGATGGGGATTATGTTTTAAGTTTTAATTTATTGGATGACTCACTTAGTGATATATTTTATCAATTTATAAGTGATATAGTTGACAAAACCTACAATATAAAGGATTATTCTCCAATAGCCTTCGTAATAGAAAGATGGAAAAAGTGGATTAACATGTTCAAAAATCCAAAAAATATATTTTTATCTGAAAATGAAGTTAGAGGTCTATTGGGAGAATTAATTTATTTGGAAAAATATATGTTTGATAAGTACGGAATAGATAGAAGCCTTGAATCATGGATAGGAAGTTCATTATCTCATAAGGACTTTGAAATTGATGATACATGGTATGAATTGAAAACAATTAGGGAAAATGCACTAACTGTTACTATTAGTTCAATTGAACAATTAGATTCAAATGAATATGGTGAGTTGGTTTTAGTAAAATTAGAGCCAAGTAATGAGTCTATTAGCGAGCCAATAAAATTGAATGATTATATTAATAAAATAAGAAGTTGTTTTTCAAATGATTCACAATTAAATACTTTTAATGAAAAACTAGATGAAAGAAAATACTTCTATGCTCTAGAATATGATAAATATGTTTATTCGATAAAATCAATTGATCACTATGGTGTGACCGAGGAATTTCCACGATTGAAAGAGAGTAATTTGCCTGACTCAATAGCTAGAGCAAGTTATGAATTATATATTAAAAAAATAGAAAGATTCAAAATCGATTAGGAGGTTTTGTATGAATTTAGATGAATATAGAGAAGAATTAATAGAAGATATTAAAGTATCTGCAGCAAGTGAGGATACAAACGAAAGAAGTAAATTTGTAGATACTGTTGTTGATATATTAGAGTCGGCAGAAGAATTTGATGATTTCACAGAAGGCTATTTTGAAGGAATAGGTGAACGTGGAAGAAAAATGATTATGGATGGTTATTATTTTGATCCATATGACAAGTCTTGTTTAATTCTTGTAAGTGATTTTTCAGGCGATTCTGAAGCTACAAACCTAACCAGTACAGAAATTAATAAAATGTATGATAGTATGAGATATCTTATCGAAGCTAGTATCAATGGTTATATTCTAAATAGTGGTTTTGAGGAAAGTTCTATCGGCTATGGATTAGCAAAAGATATATTTGATAATTTAAATGATATAGTTAAATTTAAATTTTATATAATTACCGATAGAAAGCTTAGCGATAGAGTAAAGAATATCAAAAAGGAACCAATAAATGGGAAAATAGTAGAATTAAATGTATGGGATATAAAAAGATTATATGATATCTATAGTTCTACTTTAGGGAAAGAAAGTATAGAAATTGATTTATCAACAATAGGAGGAATTCCATGTGTTAAAGCGGTAGATAATGATGAGTATGATGCATATTTAGCAATAATACCAGGTGATGTATTAGCTAACATGTATATTGAATATGGTTCTAGATTATTGGAAGGAAATGTTCGTTCATTTTTAAGTATTAAAGGTAAAGTTAATAAAGGTATAAGAAATACAATATTAAACGAACCAAATATGTTTTTTGCATACAATAATGGTATTGCAGCTACTTCAACAGAAATTGAAACACAAAATAATTCTAAAGGATTAGTAATTACAAAAATTAAAGATTTACAAATCATAAATGGTGGTCAAACTACTGCTTCAATTGCAAACGCAGTCTTACAAGATAAGCAAGATGTATCAAAAATATCAGTTCCAATGAAGCTTTCAATTGTTGATCACGAAAAAGCTCAAGAAATGATTCCAACAATTTCTAGATGTGCGAATAGTCAAAATAAAGTTGACGAGGCAGATTTCTTCTCAAATCATCCTTATCATATTAGATTAGAAGAATATTCTAGAAAAATAATTGCACCTGCTAAGGGTGGAGATCAATTTGGTACAATATGGTTTTATGAACGAGCTAGAGGACAATACACTCAAGCACAAATGAAATTAACTAAGTCAGAAAGAGTTAAATTTCAAACAAAGAATCCTAAAAATCAATTAATTAAAAAAGTTGACCTATCTAAATACATTAATACATTTGAATGCTTACCACATATAGTTAGTAAAGGCGCTCAATCTAGCATGAGATACTTTGCTGAAAAGATTGATAAAGACTGGGAAAAATCAAATACGCAATTTAATGATTACTACTACAAAAAAATTATTTCTTATGCAATAATTTTTAAAGATTTAGATAAAATGATAGCTGATCAAGATTGGTACAAAGAGATTAAAGCTTATAAAGCAAATATAGTAACTTATACAATTGCAGTTACGATTAATCAACTAAAAAAGAAATATCCAAATATGGGTATTGATTATAAGAAAATATGGAATACACAGAAAATGTATCCATCTTT
>CAMVNN010000037.1 GCA_947168865.1 uncultured Bacillota bacterium | reverse complement strand
ACAAAACTAGAACAATCTGCTTGATAAATCCAATCTCTTGTTAAAGCTTCTTCTGGAACATAACTTAAATTAGTAGTATAAAGTCTAGTAAATAATCCTTCTTCATAAGCTTTATCAAATACTTCTATTCCTTTAGTAAATAATGAATATGCACTCATCATAAATATTTTTCTTGCACCACGTTTTTTTAATTCTCTTGCTACATCTATCATTGATTCACCAGATGCAATCATATCATCAACAATAATTATATCTTTATCTTTAACATCTTTTCCTATATATTCATGACTTAAAATAGGATTTTTACCATCAACAACCTTGTATAAATCTCTTTGTTTTTCAAAATGGCCACCAAGTGTACATCCTAACATATTAGCATAGAAATTAGTTCTTTTAATAGCTCCATTATCAGGAGATACTGCAAGTAAATTATCGTTATCAACATCTTCATTAGCGATAAAGTTCTCTAATATAATATTTGTTGGATAGAAATTATCAAATGAAGAAAATGGAATAGCATTTTGAACATTAGAATCATGAACATCAAATGTAATTATATTTTTTATACCTTTATCTATTAATGTCTGTAATGCAATTGCACAATCAAGTGATTCTCTACCTTCTCTTTTATGTTGCCTTGATGAATACAATAGTGGCATAACAAGTGATACACTAGATGCTTGATTTTTTGTTGCACATAAAGCTCTTATAACATCTTGAAAATGATCATCTGGGCTTTTATGGTTTAGATATCCAAACATTTTATATGTTATAGAGTGATTCCCTATATCACTTAATAAAAATATTTCTTTTTTTCTAACAGTTTCTTTAATAACAACTTTTCCTTCACCATTATTAAACCTTACTTCATCAATTGGTATAATAAATGACTTTTTACTACCAGTTAACTCCCTTAAATTTTCATCAACCTTTTGCCCAAAATCTTTACAATTTTCAAATACTATAAGTTTTAAATCTTCCATTACTACCTCCTACTACTTATAACACTAGATTACTTTTATTTCTTAATTCTTCTATTAATTTATCTTTTTCACTATCATCTATATTAGCTTTTATTAAACTATTATTTGTTATTTTATACATATCATGCAATACAAGCGGATAATTATTAAATAATATACACCATTCATTTAGTATATCAGTTTTCATTGTTGTCATATCACAACTTGTAATAGTTAATGGCATGTTGTCTTTTATTATATCATATAGAAAGTAATTTTTTAATTCATCATATATTTTATTTTCCTTAAATCTAGTAAGTGAAAACTCTAAAACCACATTGTTTTTTCTCAATTTATTAAAGAAAATTTCATCATATGTTGGAAGAGCATATATAATTCTATTTGCATTTAAATATATTTCTTCATCTTGACTAGTTTCTTTACTATTCATATTAATAATATATGGAGCATTATTCTTTATTAACCTATCAAATATATATGAATAATCATTTAAATTAGTCATTTTACTTTTATGAAAGTATATTCCATTAACTCCTCTTTTAAAATATTTAAAGAAAATATCTAAAATATGCATATTATCTTCTTTACTATCAGAAAAATCCATTACTAATACTACTTGCATAGGATAGTTTCTTGAGTTTATAGCATTTAATACGGTACTTAAAACCATTTCTTTATCCAATGATTTATTATATATAAATAAATCTAAAAACAATTCGCTATATATGCAGTTATTTTTCTCTAAATTATCAATCAAATCATTAACCGCTAATGATATATTATTAGGATTACTTAATATTTCAATAGGTATCTTTAATGAATTTTCATAATCTTTAAAATTTTTCTCTTGCATCATATTTTCCATATCCAATATATCTGGTTCTTTTTTTAAATATGATGCTAAACTTGTACTTATTGAACTAACTAAGTTGATATGCATATCAACTTTTGGCATTAATTTAACTTGTTCAAAAAGATTCATAAACCACCTCAAATCTAGTTAAATTATACAAGATTTTTAATAATAATGCAAATTATGAACGAAGTTCATCAATTACTTCTTCATAATTTTCACTATTTGTTATAGTACTTCCTACTGATAATATATCAGCATCACCTAGAAATTGTTTGTTTTCTATGTTAATTCCTCCATCAACATTAATTAAAATATCACGATTTAATTTTTTTATTTTATCTTTTAATTTTTTTATTTTAGGAATTACATCTTTAATAAATTCTTGACCAGGAAGTCCTGGATATACACTCATAATTAAGACAACATCTATTTTATCCAAATATTTATCAAGCAGATCAATATCTTCATCTGGATTAATGGCAATACCAGCTTTAATACCATAATCATGTATTCTATCAATAACTTTATCAATATCATTTTTTATATTCAAATGAAAATTCATACAAAACACATCAAGAAGTGCAAAATCATCAATGTATTTAAGTGGCTTATTAACCATAAAATGAACATCCAATCTTTTCTTTGTATAATAAGACATCTCTTCTACTTCTGAATAGGAATTGGCTTTATTTTTTACATATTTTCCATCCATAACATCGACATGAATAAAGTCAACATTTGTTTTATCTAATAGATATATAATTCTAGGTACATTTCTTTTTTTAACATTTAAATATGATACTGATACTTTCATATTTTACCTCCTTTTATACTTTTCAAATTCACTTTGTGCAGTTTTGACTAGATTCAAATAATTCTCATAACGAAATTTAGGAATTATATTATTATTAACCATTTTTTTTATTGTACAATCCTCTTCCTTTATATGCATACAATCACGATACGGACATTGATACATTTGAAATTCAATAAACGCATCCCTTATCTCACTTTTTAACATATTAGGAAATTCTAATGAGGAAAACCCTGGTGTATCAAGTAATGTTCCATCAAATAATTCTAGCATTTTAACACTTCTAGTTGTATGCTTTCCTCTTCCTAACGCTATACTTATTTCACCTGTTTGCAAATCCAATTTTGGATCAAGTTTATTAAGAAGTGAACTTTTACCTGCACCAGTTTGACCAATAAAAACTGTAGTTTCTCCTTTAAAAATCTTTTTAATATAATCTATTTCATCATTAAAATATACTGGATATATCTTTTTATAGTAATCAGTAATTTCAGAAATACCATTATATTCTTTTTCTTTTAGTAGATCTTTTTTGGTAAAACATATAATTGGCTTAATATGATTAAACTCTAGTTCAACTAAAATCTTGTCTATTAAATTAGTATCTAAATCTGGATTTTTTAGACTAGCTACGACTAACCCTTGCGTAATATTAGCAACTGGAGGACGTCGTATCGTATTTTTTCGTGGAAGTATTTTTTCAATAACCTTATTTTGATAATCAATAATTACTTTATCACCAACTAAAGGAAGTAGTTTTTGTGCTCTAATCTTTCCTCTTATAGAACATAAAACTACTTCTTTGTTAGTTTTAACTTCATATTTATCATTAAGTTTTTGATATATTATTCCTTCCATAAACCTCCTAGTCAGTAGTTCCAACATCTGTTGTTTCAGCTACCTCATATTTACCAGCAATAGTTATTGATACAGTTACTCCTTTAACAATAGGTGTTCCATTCGCTCTTGATTGAGAAATAATTTCACCTTCTTGATATCCAGCCTTACTTTTTTCTTTAAATTCAACATTAAATCCATTTTCATCTGCAAAGGCTTGAATATCTTCTTTTGTCCATGTTCCATCTGTGAAATCAGGATACTCTAAAATTTTATCTGGAATATAAAGTGTAATATTAGTTCCCTTTGATACTTCAGTTCCAACTTCTAAATCTTGTTTAACTATCTCTCTTTCGCCATATTCTTTATCTTTATCTACTTCCATTTTTTCTACAACAACATTAAGTCCATAATTAGTCTCTAAAATTGCTTTTACTGCATCAACATTTTTACCCACATAATTTTCAATTGAATATGCAGTTTTACCAGTCGACTCATAAAGTGTGATTGTTTCACCTTTCTTTACTTCCCTACCTATCGATGGAGAAGTTTTAACTACAAGACCTTTTTCTATGTCATCACTTCCAATATATTGTACTTCTTTTGCAACAACAAATCCTTGTTTATGTAATGACTTTTCAGCTTCTATTACAGTCATTTTGCTAACATCTGGAATAATAACATTAGGAACTTCTGCCAATTTTGGATATATCAAGAAGGCTCCTATCAATGCAATAATAATAAAGATAAAAATTCCTGATAGTACCCATAAAACAACATTTGTTTTACTGTCATCTTCATCATCTAATAATTCTTCTTTATCAATCTTTTTTTCTTCTTGGATCAAATCCTTTTTTTCAATATCACCCTCATGTTCAGGATATGAAAAACCAATTCTTGCTTCATTTTTTCTTTCTTCATTTAAACAAGTTGCTAAGTCATCATGCATCTCTTTTGCACTGCTATAGCGATTTTTAGGATTCTTAGCAGTTGCTCGCAAAACAATATTTTCAAGTGATTGTGGAATATTAGGATTGATTTCTCTAACACTTGGTATGTCATCTTTTATTTGTTTAAAAGCAATTTCAACAGCATTATCGCCTTTAAATGGCAAAGTTCCAGTAAGCAATTCAAATAGCATTATTCCAAGTGAATATATGTCACTTTTTACCGTTGCACCTTTTCCGCTTGCTTGTTCTGGTGGAAGATAATGAACACTTCCCATAACTGAATTTGTTTGTGTAAGTTGTGTGTTATTAAGAGCCATCGCAATACCAAAATCAGTTATTTTAATTTCACCATTATCTTCAATCATAATATTTTGTGGTTTTAAATCACGATGAATGATATAACTTGCATGCGCATGATCAACACCATCAGTTAGTTGCAACATTATATCAACACATTCTGAAAGAGATAGTGCGCCACGTTTTTTTATTAATTGTTTAAGTGTCTTACCATTGATATATTCCATAACTATATAGTATGTACCATTATCTTCACCAACATCATACATTTCAACAATATTTGGGTGTGATAAACTAGATGCTGCAAGCGCTTCTCTTTGAAAACGTCTTACAAATTTATCATCTCCAGATAAGTCGCCTCGAAGTACCTTAATTGCTACATCACGATCTAATATTACATCATGTGCAAGGTACACATTTGCCATTCCACCTTCACCAATTGATTTAATTATCTCATATCGATCATTAATTTTTTGCCCCTTCGTTATCATTCTTTTTCACCTTCTTCTTCATTCATTACGAGGTATGCCATCGACATATTATCAAGACCACCACGATTATTACATTTATGAACTAATTTAACAATCTTATCTTCTATATCTAAATCACTAGACAAAACTTTTTCAATATTAGGTATCTCCAACATATTTGTAACACCATCACTACATAAAAATATTCCATCAATATCCATATCACAATCAAATATATCCGCTTCAATTGGATCATTTGCACCTAGTGCTTTCATCAAGACATTCTTTCTTGGATGATTTTTTGCTTCTTCTTCAGTTAATTCTCCTGCTGATACAAGCAAATTAACTAAAGTATGATCATAAGTTATTTTATGAAGTTTACCATTTTTTTCAATAAAACCACTAGAATCACCAATATTCGCCATCAAAAGATAATCACTTGTAAGTATAGCCATAACAAGAGTTGTACCCATCCCCTTACTTTCTGGATGAGTTTCTTGATATTTAAATATCATTCCATTTACTTCTTGAATCATATCATTAATAAAGGTTATTGCATTTTCTTTATCAAGATTATAAAAATTCTCTGTAAAATTATGGGCTAAATGCTTAATAACTAAACTTGAAGCAACTTCACCACAAGAATGTCCTCCCATACCATCTGCCACTGCCATTAGGTAATTACCATCACGATTCTTCAAGATTATTACACTATCTTCATTATGATCGCGTACTTTACCAGTATCTGTTAAATAAAATGATTTCATTACATCACCTCTCTTGCTCTAAGTTGTCCACAAGCTGCATCTATCCCTGTTCCAAATTCACGACGAATTGTTACATTTATTTTTTCCTTCTTTAGTATATCATAAAATTCTAAAATTTTCTTCTTTTCTGTTCTTTTAAATGAAATATTTTCTGTTTCATTATATGGTATTAAATTAACATAGCTATTAATACCTCTTAACAAATTAGCAAGTTCTTTAGCATTTTCTATACTATCATTAATATCTTTTAACATAATATATTCAAACGTTACTCGTCTATTCGTAATACTTATATAATCTTTAACTGCTTTAATAAGTTTTTCTATTTTATATATTTTATTAATTGGCATTATTTTATCCCTAATTTCATTATTAGGAGCATGAAGACTTATTGCTAAATTAACTTGATAAGGTAGCTTTGCAAATTCATAGATTTTAGGTACTATTCCACATGTTGATACAGTTATATGACGACTACCTAAATTAATTCCTTTTTGATAATTAGCAATGGTAATAAAACTAACTAAATTATCAAAATTATCAAATGGTTCTCCAATTCCCATTACTACTACATGACTAATTCTCTTTTTAATTAATTTTTCTACAATCAATATCTGTGAAATCATTTCACCGCTTGTTAAATTACGAACTTTTTTTAATCTTCCACTCTCGCAGAATTTACAACTCATATTGCATCCTACCTGACTAGATACACATAAGCTATTACCATAATCATGATTCATTAAAACAGCTTCTATTAAATTTCCATCTGATAATTTAAATAAAAACTTTGATACATCTATATCTTTTTCTTCTTTTAGAACTTCTATTTTATCAAAAAAGTAATTTTCTTCTAATAACTTTATTAATTCATGTGATAAATTAGACATTTTAGAAAAACTATCTACCCTTTTTATATATAGCCAATCCATTATCTGACCTGCTCGATACTTTTTCTCATTATTTTCTTTTAAAAAGGTTTCTAATTCATCTATAGTTATTCCATAGATACTCTCCATACATTAACACCCATCTTAATTTTAAGATTAATTAAGAAAATT
>CAMVNN010000036.1 GCA_947168865.1 uncultured Bacillota bacterium | reverse complement strand
ATTGAATATTGAAATAGTCATCATCTAAATTTAGTTCTCCAACATGTGCTAATACCTTAGGATTTTTGATTGTATTATCATATAAAACATCTTGATATTCTAAAGAAACATTTTCAGCAAATCTTAGATTTTGTCTAATATAAATTGTATTAGTCTCTGATTCTAAGCTTGCATCCTCATATGTATAAATAGTACCAGAACCAGTAATAATTCCATTATTATCTATTCTAGAGACACCATATTTAATCATAATAATTCCATCATTTGCAATTTCTTTTTTATTAATTATTTTGCAATTATTATAAATAATAAGTGCTTCTTTAGAATTTGTTTTATCTGTATTTGCTTCTTTAATATTAATATTTCCTAAATTAGTAATACTAGATGATGTTAATAAAGATATAGTATATCCATTTGTGTCCAAATATTGATTAGAATAAATAGTTAAATCAAATTTTGATAATTCTAAATTTTTTTCAATTATAAATCCTGACCAATTTGCATTATTTCCTTTATTTTTAAACTCATATTGAGAAGAAATAGTCGTAGTAGTACTTAAAATTTGATAATTTTTAGAAGTACTACCATAGTATTTAGAAAATTCAGTATTTGATGTTATTACTAATTCATATAACCCAACACTAATACATTGAGATACCTCATTTTCAAACTTATATTCTTTATTAACTAAAGAATTAACATTTTCTCCGTTGACAGTAAATGATGGCTTATGAGGCAACATATCATATAATATTTCATCATACTCTAAATCAATTACACATGTTGCTAAATCCTTTTTTACAAATGAATTATTACATTCAAATCCAAGTTCTTTATCCAAATAAATATTACCTGTATTTTCAAAAATACCATTATTTGTAAATGAAGCTTCTTTATTGATATATACTAATTCTGAAGAATTAGTGATAGTTCCATAATTTAATATTGAAGTACCATCTAATTTTGATTTTGAATACAAGGAACCTATATTTAATTCAAAACTATTCTCTAATTTAGAATTTTCAGTCATATTTAAACATGCAACATCAATTTTTCCACTATTAATAATTTCATTAGACTCAATACTTTTGGCTATTATAATACCACTATTAATAATTGATTTTTGTGAAACAATTTCTCCATAACTATAGCTTAATGTTCCATTATTATTAAAATTATTATTTAGATATAATTTATAAAAATCAATAGTTCCATTATTTTCAAATTTTGAATTAATGGTTAAACTATACTTAGAAATTAAAGTTTCATCATTTTCTAGTTTAAAATCTTGATTAAGTTCTAAAGGACCAATCATTTCATACGTATCATAATTCGGATCATTATGATATTGAATCAATTCTTCTTCAGATTTAACTATAATAGAAGCCCTCTTTATTTCAAAAGTTTTAACGATTTCATTCTTGCTAAAATAATTATAATCATCTAAGGCTACTTTTATTCTAACAGTTGCAAGACCTGCATTAATGTTATTTTCATAAGTAAATCTTAAACTAGCAGAATTATTGTTTAAAGAATATTTAGCAATAGGTGTTATTTCTTTGCCAGTATATGTCAAATCCATTGATTCTAAATTAATATCATCATCCTTAATCTCTTTTCTAACAATACATTCAGAATACCAATGATTTATATCTTTTACTGTATTAATATTAAGCTCTGAATTTGTATAAACTTGACCATAATTTAAAATTGTTTTTTCACTTAAGAAAACACCACTATTAAAAATTCTAGCGCCAGAAATTTCAACAGAACCATGACATTCAATATTACCCAAATTATAAATATATGTGTAACTTGAATAACCTAAGCTAAGTGAACCATAAGCTTTAATCGTACCATAATTATAGAAAGGATATATGTTACCATTCCCAATTATGAATCGTTTACCTTGTGGAATTAAAATTTCATCATCTTCAGATACAACAAAGTCACTACCATTTGAGGAATCAAGACTTTTTAATACCACTCCACTATATGCTTCATCTAAAAGCTTCTCTTTAGCTTGTGCAATTGTATTTACATTGATTAATCCTAGTGAAGTTATTTCGAAGGTAGTTGTAGCACTTCCTTTTAAAACTTTATGGTTTTCATTCATAGTAACAATTAAAGTTGCAATACCAACACTAACATTATTTTGATAAGATGCAGTAAAATCTTCATTTAAATAATATGTATATCCATTATATCTAACTTCTATTTGGGTTGAATCAAATACAATTTCACTACCAGTGTATTTAACAAAACCTGGTCTAACAATCATATCATATGTCAACTCAACTCTCTCATCACTAGTCGAAGCCTCTTGGCATGATGCAAACAAAAAAATTAAGCTTGCAAATAAAAACACTATAAGCTTTTTTATTTTCTTCATGTTATCGCCCCTTTAACTAATATGAATTACCCCAATTTGAAAAATACTACTTCCTAAGTTTAGTATAACTTTTTTTGTAATTTTTTTCAATAAAAAGCCCTGTTCAGTATAGAACAGGGGTATCATTAAAATATAAAGTTTTAAGTGGCTAGAAACTATAACTAGTTTAACAATTAAGCTAAAACTTATCTTGCTTTATTCAAAAAAGTTTCTTTTCTTAAAACCACATAAAAGGAATTTTGAAGAAGCTCTTTTATTTGTAAGCCATATTATTTGCTTATCATTCTTATTATTTTTAATCATGCGTGGAACAACATAATTAACAATTGTATCCGGATAATCTCCTAATATATTGTAAACCTTCTTAGTTTTCTCACTTAATTTTATTTTAGTTTTGTCTCCATTAGCACTAGTTATAAAATCTGTAATCATTATACCTGGAGCTAATCTACATACTTTAATTTTATTATTAGATAATTCTTTTGATTCCTTAGCTAATGATCTTGTAAAATATGTCACAGCTCTTTTAGCTGTACCATACATGCTAAGTCCTAACATCATAGCATCATTAGAACCATATCCTTCAACATTATAAATTTTACCAAATCCCTGTTCAAGCATATGTTTAAAGGCTACTTTAGAACCTAATATTGTACCCTTTAAATCTACATCTAAAATAAAGTTAATTTCTTTATCAGTCAATTCATAAATAGGTTTGTCCGGTGAATTAACACCTGCATTATTTACCCATATATCAACATTATCAAACTTTTCTTTTGCACTATTATATAATTTCTCTAAATCAGCTTCTTTAGTCACATCACATAATACGCTTATAGCGTTTGTACTTGAACTATTTATTTGATTTAATTCATTTAATGCTATTGCTAAATTTTCTTCATTAATATCACTTATTACGACATTAAAGCCTAACTCTTTAAATTTCTTGGCTTGACTTAATCCAAAGCCTCTTGCAGATCCTGTAATTACTACACAACTCATTTTCTCACTCTTTCTTGATAAGTTTATTATAAAATAATTCCTCCACCAACAACAATATCATTTAGATAAAATACAGCAGATTGTCCTGGTGTTGGACTTTTAATTTCATCATCAAATACTACTCTTATTTTGTTATTTGGCTCATTATATAAAGTTGCCGGACAATCTTTACCTCTATATCTTACTCTTACATTTAATCTTGTACCATCTTTAATCTCATCAAATAATAATAAGTTTATATTATCAACTATAATTTCTTTTTTATATAATTCTTTTTCAGTTCCAACAATCAATAAATTCTTTTTCAAATCAAAATCTATGACAAATAAAGGCTCCTTATAAGATATACCAAGTCCTTTTCTTTGACCAATAGTGTAATTAAATAATCCACTATGTTGTCCAAGAATAGTTCCATCTTTTAGAACTATATTACCTTCTTTTACATTAACATATTTATTATTAATTAAATATTTTTTGTAATCTTTATCCGGGATAAAGCAAATGTCTAAAGAATCTTTCTTTTGAGCAACACCAAGATTAGCTTCCCTAGCTTTCTTTCTAATTTCATCTTTAGTCTCATAATCCTCTAGTGGAAAAATAATATGAGAAAGCGCATCTTTATTAATTTGATACAAAAAATAAGATTGATCCTTTAACAAATTAGTAGCTTTTCTTAATATATATCTTTTATACTTTTCACTATATTCTATTTTTGCATAATGACCTGTTGAAATATAGTCATATCCATTCTCTTTTGCAAATTCTAATAGGCTTCCAAATTTAAAATACTTATTACACATTATGCAAGGATTAGGAGTTAAACCATTATTATATGATTCATAAAAATATTTTATTATTTTTTCTTTAAAACTATCATATAAATTAAAGTGATAGAATGGTATGTTTAATGTTTTGCATATATCTTGTGCATCTTGATTAATATCATCATTTTCTTCAACAAAATTTATATTACAGCCTGAAACATCATATCCTGCTTCTTTTAAAATTACACATGATGCAGCAGAATCTACACCACCAGAAATTCCAACCATTACTTTTTTCATAATTTCACCTCTTATATTAAAACATATGAATTGAAAAATATTTTAAAACTTGTCTTACATAATTTTTTATTCTAGAAAACCCAATTAATTATCTTTTTCAATATTATTATAACAAAATTATTAGATTTTTTTAGTAATAAAGATTACCTAGATAAAACTAAATAACAATCAAGTAAACTGCTTTTTTTTAACTTTTTTTAAATTATCAATAGACTTTGCTAAAAATGCAGGTATATTTTTATCATATGCAGGATTATATAATTCTTGATCTAGGTTTAATAAATCCTCAATAGATACACCTAAACACTTAGATAATTTAAGTAAGCTTATACCGCTACAATCTAAAATATTTGATTTACCTGAAGAAATATCAAAAATAGTAGTTTAGGAACTCCTGAATCTTTTGATAATTTATATACTGTTAAATTTTTATTGATTAATAAATCTGCAAATGTCATATGCCATCGCATCCTAATAATATTATATCGGTAAACCGATATTTTTTTAATATATTTTTTTAATGAATATGTAAGTAACAAGTTTTATGATATTTTGTCAGAAATATACAACAAGATAATTTCCGAAAAAAATGAATGCTCAGTTTTTTATCCAGTCAAATGATTGGAACAACCCTGATTGTCACTTGGTCCGACTACTAGATGCCACCACCTAGTCACAATCTAGTCACTAGAACGAGGTTGAGGACTTTCATCTAGTCATATACCCCCTATGATGGTGACAAGCTTATATGAGTTGGGTTACTACTAGTTCATTTTTTAGGGCATAAAAAAGAGGCTCAAAATTATTGGGTACCCAACATATTTAAGCCACTTTTTTAACATTTTATTTAGCATCCTTGCGAACTAGTAACGTGATTGACTCGACATGCAACAAGCATTCGCACGCTTTTAAAAAAATATGAATATCTTAGTTTCAATTTTATTTTACTAAGCTATATGAGTATTCTTTCACTTGATTATTCTTCTCTAATTTTCTAAGCTCTAAGAAAACTAAGATAAATGTAAATACTATAGCAATTGAATCTGATATTGGCGCCGCCCACAAAACACCTTCAATACCAAGACCAATTGGTAAAAAGATAGTTAATGGAACAAAAACAATTACATCTCTAACAAGTGATAAAACTGTTGCCTTGACTGGAGAGGAAATTGATTGTAAGAAAATTGAAGACACCTTTTGAATACATGTGAAAACAATAAGCATTAAATAGATTCTAACTGTCTTTTCTCCAAATTCAAAGTAAGTCTCTGGATTAGTAGTTTTTGCGCCAAACATACCAACTATTTGAGTTGGAATAGTTTGAAATAAAATTGTTGCAATTAACGCTACTACTATAGAAGAAATTAATACAATGAAATATCCTTGTTTAACTCTATCATATTTTGCTGCACCATAATTATATCCAATAACAGGTTGTGCACCTGCAGCAATACCAACAACAATATTAATAACAATAGTAAACACCTTCATAACTACACCAACAATTGCTTGAGGATCATTTACTCCATATTTAGAATTCATTCCATAACGAGCAAGAGTGTTCATTGAAACTACTGAAATAATAACAATTGATATTTGTGTTAAAAATGATGATAAGCCAAGCTTTAAAACACTAACTAGTTCCTTAAAATCAGTTATAAATGATTTTAGCGATAACTTAAATGTCTTTGTTTTAAATAAATATAATGATGAAATAATAAAAGAAACAACTTGGCCTAAAATTGTTGCTAATGCTGCACCATGAAGTCCCATATTCCATACTAAAATCATTAAAGCATCAAAAATGATATTAAATAAAGCACCTGCAAGTAATGAAAGCATAGCAACTTGCGGAGAATTATCTGCTCTAATAATCGAATTAAGAGTAGATGTTAAGATATAAAAAGGAAAGCCAATTACAATTATAAATCCATATTCATGAGCAAGACTAAGTGATTCATTAGTTTTAGCACCAAAGAAATCCAAGATATTATCAAGTAAAGGAAAGCAAACTGCATAAAATAATAAAGAACAAAATAATGAAACAACAATACTTGTTCCTACAACCTTAGGTAATTTTTCTTTTTCACCTTTACCAAGTAATATAGACATATATGCTGCAGCGCCATCACCCAATACAAGTCCAAAAGCTAAAGCAATAACTGTTAAAGGAAAAACAATGGTAGTCGCAGTATTACCTAATGTACCAACAGATGAATTTCCAATGAAAATTTGGTCAACTATATTATATAATGCACTAACAAGTAAAGATAAAATACAAGGAATAGAAAATTTAACAATCAATTTTGACATTTTTTCTGTTTCTAAAAATTTAGACGAATTCATATTTTTAACCTCCTTAGACAATAAAAAAAGACATTAAACATATCTCTTCGTCTGACGTATGAAGAGATGACATTTAACGTCTTAAAAATTGAATTACAAATATAGTTTATCAAAAATAAAATAATCGTGTAAGCAGTTTTTTTTATGAAAACGTTTTTTGTTGTCACCAATGAAAAATGACAAAATCAAAATCGAATCATTCATTAATAACCTAGAATTATTTTTAAATTCATTTTAGCGAAAGCAAACATACCGTCTCGACGATGTACTCGTGGATGGGCGATTTTGGGAAATAATCCGCATTTTATTATCCTTCAAAATTTCTATGTTCCAATAAAAAAGACACATATTCTTTTAATTCATCACTAAAATCTGATAAATCATCAAATGTTATAGCATCTTCATTAATAAGAGAAATAATATTATCTACCATAATACTCT
>CAMVNN010000035.1 GCA_947168865.1 uncultured Bacillota bacterium | reverse complement strand
AAGCATGGCAACATGTTGAGGTGACTAATACTAATAGATCGAGGATTTAATCATAAATATTATTTAATTTATTGGGTCCACATTATCTTAGTTTTCAGAGAATTATTTTCTCTTATATTTGAATTGGTAACGATAGCAATGAGGATACACCTGTTCCCATCTCGAACACAGAAGTTAAGCTCATTAACGGCGAAAATAGTGTCAAAGCTAAGATAGCAAGTTGCCAATTTTTTTTTGTTATTTTGAAATAGCCTTTGCTATTTTTTTTTTTAACTTTTTTATTTACATTGAAGATTTGACATATTATTTTAAATAATGTATCTTTAAAATAGAGGTGTGTTGTATGAATAACGATAATCAATATAATAATGGTGGAATTGATAATTTTAATTATAGTAATGCTAATAGCAATTCAATGCCAAATGACGTGAATAATGGCTATAACAATCCAATGCCAAATGACATGAATAGCAATGCTAGTTATGGTGCTGGAAATTACAAACTGATATTGAAAAGACAAAAGGCTTTTGTTGCATCATTAATAGCATTTAAAATTTTTATTGATAATGTTGAGGTTGGTAAGATAAAAAATGGTGAAACTATATCTTTAGAAATTACTCCTGGTCAACATGAAATTTCAATTAATAAAAATAATCCTATTATTATTAATGTAATAGGTGATATGACAGCAGATGTAGTTGTATTTGGATCAAATAATTTTGGTATTACTAATATTAATGGTCAAGGTCAAAATATATCAGTTAATGGTGCCAATAACAATTATGGAGGAAAAAGTTCTAAACAAACAAATGGACTTTTGATTGCAACAATTTTATTTCCAATTATATCTGTAATCATGTATTTTACATTACAGTATGTTATTGCAGTTTGGTTTTATGGAATTTTAATTGGATATGGTTTAGTAAATCTTTCTGGTTTAAAAAATGTTAAAGATGATGCAAAACTTCATAGTTCAATCTTGATAAAAAATATAATTGCAATAGTAATAAATATTATATCTATAATTTTGACTATGTTTTTAACTATAGGTTTTTAAAAAATGAAATTTTATAAACTATATTGAAAAATATAGTTTTTTTAATATATACTTGTCAATGTTTAATTATTTTTGCTATAATTAAAAAGGTGATAAATATGGAGTATAAGGTTATAACAAAAAATGAATTTGAAACAATCGAGATTGCTCAAAATTTTGAATCAGAAAAATTTCCAAATATGATTATTTGTTTAGATGGAGAATTAGGTAGTGGTAAAACAGTTTTTACTAAAGGGATTGCTAATGCTTTAGGTATAGAAGAAACAATTACTTCACCAACATTCACAATTATAAAAGAATATAATGGTGAACTTCCTTTATATCACATGGATGTATATCGCCTTGATGGCAATATCGATGGTGTTGATATTGAAGAATATTTTACTAAGGGTGGTGTAGTTGTAATTGAATGGGCAGAAACCATTAAAGATATATTACCTGAAGAAAGATTAGATGTTAAATTTAAAGTTTTAGATGAAAACAGAAGACTACTTATTTTTGAACCACATGGTGAAAAATATGAAGAACTATGTGAGGCAGTTTTATGAAAACACTTGTAATTGATACTTGTACAAATCGCATAATTGTCGCACTTGCGGATAATTCTACGATTTTTTCTTTTTGTAATGAGATAGTTGAAAATCAAATGTCAAATATCATAATGGAAAAAGTAGATAAGTGTTTTAAAGAAGCTAATCTAAAACCAAATGATATAGAACGCATTTTAGTGGCTGTAGGGCCTGGTTCTTATACAGGAATAAGAATAGGTGTAACAATTGCAAAAACGTTTGCATGGGCCTTAAAAAAGGAAATAGTGCCTATTTCTTCACTAGAAATAATGATAAGTGGTTATAATGAAAATAAATTACTAGTTCCATATATAGATGCGAGAAGAAATGCTTGTTTTGGAGCAATTTATGACAATAATTTAAATAAGGTATTAAAGGATCAATATATTTTAATTGATAATTTAAAAAATAAATTAAAAGGTAAAGAATTTATTTTTGTAAGTGATGATAATTTAATTGAGTCAAAAAAACCAAAAATAGATATTATTAAACTTATTAACAAACATCAAGATGATAAAAGTGTTAATCCACATAGTTTAAATCCAGTTTATTTGAAAAAAACTGAAGCGGAAGAGAATTTAAAACATGATTAGATCTATAAATTTAAAAGATATTCCACTTATCAACATATTGATAAATGATAAGAATTATATAGTTAATGAATATGAATTAAATAAAAAAGCCAAAGTTTATATTTTAAATAATGAAATAATTGCATTTATCTCTTATAAAATTTTATATGAAAGAGCAGAACTTGATTATATATTTGTTAAAGAAGATATGAGAAAAAAAGGAATCGCTTCTGAATTAATCAAAGATATGATTGATGATTGTAGATTAAATAAAGTTGAGTCAATAGACTTAGAAGTTAATTCTTTGAATAAAAATGCAAGAAATCTTTATGAAAAATTTGGTTTTAAAGAAATTGGTAAGCGTGAAAAATACTATGATGGAATAGATGCTTTGCTTATGGCCTTGGAGGTGAAAAAGTGAAAGACACATATATTTTTGCAATAGAAAGTAGTTGCGATGAAACTGCTGCGGCAATTGTCAAAAATGGAAGTGAAGTAATTTCTAGTACAATTTCTACTCAGATTGCAACTCATGCATTGTTTGGTGGAGTTGTTCCAGAAATCGCATCACGAAAGCATATTGAGAATGTAACCATAGTTTTAGAAAATACTTTAAAAGAAGCAAATATGAAAATGGAAGATATGGATGCAATAGCAGTTACATATGGGCCAGGATTGATTGGATCACTTTTAGTTGGACTTCAGGCAGCTAAAACCTTAGCATTTATTTATAACAAGCCACTTGTTCCTGTACATCATATTGCAGGGCATATATATGCAAATAATATAGAAAAGAAAATGGAATTTCCGCTTATTGCACTTGTTGTAAGTGGAGGACATACAGAACTAGTTTACATGAAAGATAACTATAGTTTTGAATACTTAGGTGGTACACTTGACGATGCCGTTGGAGAAGCATATGATAAAGTTGCGAGAGTAGTTGGGCTTCCTTATCCAGGTGGGCCTGAAATTGATAAACTTGCACATATTGGTAAAGATACATATGATTTGCCATTGCCACTTGATGATGATACATATAATTTTAGCTTTAGTGGTCTTAAAAGTGCTGTTATAAATATTAATCATAACGAGTTGGATAGAGGACTTGAAGTACGTAAAGAAGATCTCGCATGTTCATTTCAAAATCGTGTCGTTGAGATACTAACTAAAAAAACAATGAAGGCTTTAAAAGAAAAAAATGTACATAATTTAATCGTTGCTGGTGGTGTTGCTGCCAACAAAGGTTTACGCGAAAAATTGACAGAACTGTGTCAAAAAGAAAATGTAAATTTGACAGTTCCTTCACTCAAATACTGTACAGACAATGCAGTAATGATTGGAGCAGCTGGCTATTTTGCATATAAATTAGGTCGCATTGCAGACTTGAGTTTGAATGCAACTGCAACCGACAAATTGAATTAGGAGGAACTTATGAGAACAGTAGGAACAGTAGTACGTGGTATTCGTACACCAATTATCAGGGAAAATGACAATTTAGAAAAAATCGTTGTTGATTCACTTCTAAAAGCAAGCGAGGCAGAAGGATTTGAATTTAGAAATCGTGATGTTGTTGCTATAACTGAAGCAGTAGTAGGAATTTCAGAAGGAAATTATGCAACTGTTGATCAAATAGGTGAAGATGTTAGAAATAAATTTGGAGTAGACCATATTGGAGTAGTTTTTCCAACTCCGATGAGTCGTAATCGTTTTTCCCTTTTGCTTAAAGGCTTTGCAAGAGGATGCAAGGAACTTACAATTTTACTTAGCTATCCAGCAGATGAAGTAGGTAATCATTTATTTGATGAAGATGAACTTGAAAATTATGATTTAGATCCATATAGTGATGTGCTAGAGGAGGAATCTTATAATAAAATGTTTGGTCATTTGGTTCATCCATTTACTGGTATTAACTATGTTGACTTTTTTAAAGAATTAGTAGAAGCAGAAGGATGTAAAGTTCATTTTGTATTTGCAAACCATGCATCAGTTATTCTTGACTATGTGAAAGACATAATTGTTTGTAATATTCATAATCGTGTTAGAACTAAAAAAGAATTAATTAAAAATGGTGCTCATAAAGTAATTGGTATGGATGAAATATTAACATCTAGTGTAAACGGAAGTGGATATAATTCTAAATATGGTTTGCTTGGATCAAATAAATCTACTGAAGAAAGAGTAAAGTTATTCCCAGAGCATGGTCAAGAATTGGTAGAGGCTATTCAAAAAGATTTAAAAGAAAAAACTGGTAAAGATATTGAAGTTATGGTATACGGTGATGGAGCATTTAAAGATCCAGTGGGAATGATATGGGAACTTGCTGATCCAGTCGTTTCACCAGCTCATACTAGTGGTTTAAATGGTACACCAAATGAATTAAAATTAAAGTTTATTTCAGATAATAAACTAGCAAATCTTAATGGTGATGAATTAATCGAAGCTATGAAGCAAGAAATAAGAACAAAAGATGCTAATTTAAAAGGTAAAATGGAAACAGAAGGAACAACTCCAAGACGAATAACAGATTTACTTGGTAGTTTATGTGACTTAACGAGTGGTTCTGGTGATAAAGGGACTCCAGTAGTACTAGTTCAAGGATACTTTGATAATTATGCAACAGAAGACTAATTTTTAGTCTTTTTTTCTTGTTTTACAATATATAAAGTAGTATTATATTCTGTATGGAAATATTAGATTTACAAAAACGAATTAAAAAAACTTTAGAACTTATTAATGATGCAAAATCAATCTCTGTTAAAAGAAGATATTTTGTGTATTTAAGTGGTCTTGTTGAAACTTATAACTTATTAACTGATAGTGAACTTAAGATAGGTAATCTTGGTGGTAAGCAGATAATGAAGCATACTTTTATGGAATCTTTAGTAAAAGAATTCAATGAAAATGGAGACATAATGCAATATATAGGCCATGGAATTTTATCTGCTAGGCATGTTACAAACTGCTATTTTCGTGATAGATACTTTATTAAACATTATAATATCAAATATTTGAAAGAAATATTTGAATCCTTTCTGGCATCTTTAAGTGATAGACATTATAAGATCTATAAAGATATGCTTGCTAATGATGATATTGCTTTTAATCAAGAATTTGCCGCAGGATTTACTATATTTGATTATGAAAGACAGAAGTCCGTTATGTTTACTTCATACGACGAAGAAACATTACCTTCGCTTTTAACATTAGCTCATGAATTAGGTCATGTTTATGAATTTGATTATACTAAGTGCTCTAGAAAACCTTATTTCACGACTAAATTCAATGTTAACATTGAAGTGTTTTCAATGTTTACTGAAGGACTTTTACTAGATTACTTAAGAAAGATTCATTTTGATCCCGAGGAAGTTAATAAGCTAGAAGAGAAATTTTATAAAGATGTCGTCAACTATGCTGCCATATTATGCTTTACTCTTTCTCTTAAGAAATTTTCTATGGATTCTAACTATAATTTGATTATTCACGATGTTGAAGAAGCAAATGCTCGAGTTTCTGAGCTAATTGGAAGATATGATGCAGAATACTCAGTAGTTGGTAGCATTAATTTACAAGATGCTGTCTATTATACTTATGGTGGATTTATCTCAACAATATATAGGCATTACTATAATCAAGATCCTTCATTTATCAAAGAAATAAGTAAACACTTTTTAGATTATCAATCATATAGTACTGAAGAAATATTAGAAAAACTTCCATTTGTTATGAATGAACTAGAAAATTTCTCAATTTTAAAAAAGAAATTAAGTCAAATAAAAACTAATCAATTTTGATTAGTTTTTTCTCTAATAAGAGTATTAAATAATATATAATTGCTGAAACAATAGAAAGTAATACTATTCCTGTCATTACTAGGTTTAGATTAAACACTTGAGAACCATATATAATCAAATAACCAATTCCTTTTTTAGATACTAATAATTCTCCCATTATAACTCCTATTAAAGCTAAACTTATGTTTATTTTTAAAGTGTTTACTATATTTGAATAATTACTAGGCAATATAAGTTTAAAAAATATTTGTTTTTTGGATGCTTTTAATGATTTCATAAGGGTTATTAAGTAATTATCCACTTCTTTAAAACTTTGATATATAGAAAGAGTAGAAGTTATAACGATTATTAAAAGTGCCATTATTATGATTGATTTTGTGTTTGCCCCAAACCAAATAATAATTATAGGACCTAATGATACTTTTGGCAGGCTATTAAATATTGTCAAAAAAGGATCAATTATTTTTGATATCAAATTTGATGACCAAAGCAATGATGCTATTAAAATACTTATGATTGTTGCAAGTAGAAAGGAGACAATAACTTCAAATATAGTTACATAAATATGGTTCCAAAAGTTATGGCTTTTTATAAGTGAAATAATGGTATTAAATATGTTTAAAGGAGATGAAAAGATAAAACTATTTAATATTTTGAAGTTTACTAATAATTGCCAAAGAATAATGAAAATAGCAACTATTAATAATCTAGAAGTTATGATTATCCTTTTTTCTTTTTTTAAATTTTTGATGTATTTAAAGTGCTCCTCACTATACATTTTTATCTATGTCCTTCCAGATTATATCATAATACTTATAGAATTCTTTTTTCTTTCTTACTTCTGATGGATAAATCCTATTATCAAATTCAATATTATAAATATTCTTTATTTTTGATGGCCTTTTAGAAAGAACAATAACACGATCAGCAATACTTATAGCTTCAGCAAGATCATGCGTCACCATAATGACACTTTTATTTTCTTCCTTGATTATTTTATAAACATCATCAGCAACTGAAAGCCTAGTTTGATAGTCAAGTGCACTGAAAGGTTCGTCTAAAAGTAAAATATCAGGATTATTTGCTAACGTTCTAATTAAAGCAACTCTCTGACGCATTCCACCAGATAAGTTGCTGGGATGACTATTTATAAATTCTTTTAAGCCATATTTATTTAGTAAATCTAGAACATATTTTTTAGTTCTGGAGTTTAAATTGTCACTTATTTCTAAAGATAATAAACAATTTTCTAAAACTGTGCGCCATTCAAACAAAGCATCTTGTTGAAGCATATAACCTAGCTTGACAGATTTATCTAGAGTTATTTTTCCATCAGTTTTATTTAAAAGTCCTGCCAAAATAGAGAGTATTGTTGTTTTGCCGGAACCTGATGGTCCAACAATAGCTATAAATTCGCCTTTATTTAGTTCTAAGGAAAATTCTTCAATTGCAGTTGTTTCAGCATTTTTAGATTGATAATTTTTCTTGAGGTTCTTAATTTTTAATATTATATTGTCCATAAGATTAAATTACCTTCTTCAGAATAATATATTCAAGTATTATAGATAGGTGTATTTTTTTTTATTAAAAAGCAAAAAAAATTTGTTATGACGACATTAATATGATAAAATTATATTGTATTAGAATAATTGTGTTGGTTTTGTTTAATTTCTTCGATATT
>CAMVNN010000034.1 GCA_947168865.1 uncultured Bacillota bacterium | reverse complement strand
TTTTTCCTAAATAATATTTGAAAAAACAAAAATGTGAAATTTATTGCATAAATAGATAATAATGCATATATAAAAATTGACACTATTTGATTAGGAAAAACATATAAAAAAGCCTTTAATGCACTATTTTTGTCATCTAAAGATATTATAGCTGATACTGAAGTACTAAGTAAAAACACTTTTATAAAGTATAAAAATGTAATTATGATTGAACCAAACATTGATAGACCAAGTAACCATATTAGTAAAAATAACAAAATATTAAATAGTAAAACACCAAAAAAAGAATTATATTCATTAAAAGAAAAATATGATTCAATATAAGTCCTAATGATTTCTTGATTATTAGAACCGAGATTAAAATAAAATAAGGATCCGGCTATTATAGCTATTAATGATAAAGTAACAAAATATGCTTTATAGTTAACTGGAATATTTAGATGTTTCATATTATCACCATTTAATTTTATTAAATAAGAATTTTTTTATTCCAATTTTTTAAATAATATATTATAATTATAAAGAGGTGTTAACATGGAGAAGGAAAACAAAAAGAAAAAGAAAAAATTCAGTATCAAAAGATGGTTTAAAAATATAAATTGGACAAGACTATTAGCACTAATCTTAGTAATTGTAATGATTTCAAGTTTTGTTGCAACTTTAGTTTATTATATGTCAGTAGCAAAATAAAAACGTAACAATGTTACGTTTTATTTTTTGCCGTTTAATTTAACTAATTCAGCTTTGATTTGTTCAAGTAATAAAATGTCATCTGGTTTTGGTGCATTAGCTTTTTCCTCTTCAGCCTTTTTAGCTGCAGCTTTAGCTTTTTCTTCTTCGTGTTCTTTCCAAACTTCTTTGAACTTACGTCCTATTTTTTCAGCTTTAATTCTTACTTCTTCTCTTTCTTTACGAATGTCTTCTTTAGTAAGTTCAGCGGCTTTATTAATTCTTCTTTTAGAAGCATTAAAAGCTTTTACAATCATAAAAATTACAAAAGCAATAATTAGGAAATTGAAAATTGCAGCTATTAATGATCCCCAATCGATATAAATGCTTTTTTCAAGATCTAATTTTCCATCAGTGTAACCTGCACTAAGGATAGTATAAGCTGATTCTAATCCTTCTGCTCCTCCTGTTTTTGCAAGTACCCAATTAACTAGAGGCATTATGATTTTATCAGTTAGTGTCGTTACAATTGCTGAAAACGCACCACCAATGATTACACCAACAGCCATATCCATGACATTTCCACGTGAAATAAATTCCTTGAACTCTTTAGCCATTTTTTTCATTTAACTCACCCATTTCATTATAACTTTTTTTCATCTTTTTGTAAACAAAAAAGCATATTACTATGCTCTTTTTTGAGTAACACCAGCTTCTTTAATAGCTAATTCTTGTTTTGCACGATATGATTTAATTGCAAGATAAGCATCAGTTAAGTCAACTTTATTTAAATCATCAGATTTAACACCAGCAGTATTTAAATAATAAGTAACTCTTTTGCCACCTTTCAAGTAATTATCGAACGTATAAACTATAGCAAGTGATTCAAATGTATCAATACCATAACTTGTATAAGTATCACCAATTGCTTCAATCATAAGTAAGCAATATTTCTTACGAGTTTCTGGATCGCTTAAAATATTTTTTAATCTAATGACACTTTCATTTGTTGAATTTGCATTATAGCTTAAATATTTTTCACGATATTCACCATTTCTAAATAATTCAATTAATGGTACCATTGATTTTACCCAAGCACTTCCATCGTATCTTGTTTTTTCTCCAATTCTAACCCCTTGGAAATATTTTGAAACCTCACTATAAGCTGCTTTTACTTTTGAATCTTTAGCATCAAAAAATTTGTTTCCTGATTGACCTGATGTTAAAGATATTGGTGTTTGTTGATATACTCTTTTCATTCTATCTTCCCTCTTTTCTATTTTCTATAACTTTGAAATCTCTTCTAACACTATTTCTAAAAGTGATTTCACTAACGTAATAGATATTTTTTGTTCTTAAATCTCTAACGATTACATCACTACCTTCATTACCTATTTTAACTACTGAAATCATACTTTGTAGTCCTAGTAATAAAGTTTTTTTATTTATTTCTAATCTAATTTTGGCTAATTCTCTGTCTACCTTCTCGGCTTCACTTTCTTCTTTTTTGATTCCTTTTATGACTTCACTCAAGTAGTCAGCTTGAAGTTCCATTTTTTTCAAATATAATTCCCATAGTTCTGGATATAAAGTTATTACAGGAACTAAACCCAAACCGGGTATATCTACTTTAAGCTCATCATTGAATCTTAAAATTGCATATTCCATAGCTACCTCTAAACCATATATGTTATGAATAATCCATAACCACATTCAGGATTTTTTTCATCAGCATGTGACAAAGAACCAATTATTTTACCATTTTGAACGATTGGTGAACCACTCATTCCTTGAATAATTCCACCAGTCAAATTAAGAAGATCTTGATCGACTACTCTTATATAGATATTGTGTGTTTTTCGCATATAAAATACTTTCTCAATTTTTATTTTATAAGCTCTTACTTCATTACCAATGACGTTGGTATAAAGTAAAGCATCACTTATTTCTATTTCTTTAGGCATTCCTACTAAAACTTTTTCTTTTTTAGCAAAGTCATTCGTGAATTTGCCAAACACTCCAGCTTCACCTATTTTATCTATTGAACCATCACTTTTCCAATAATCAAGGATGACATTTTTTTCTCCGATATATTCTTTATTACTTTTAATCACACTATCAACTGGAACAATAAAGATATTACCACTTGAAAATGAACTAATATCCAAATTATGCCCAACAGCACCAAACTTGCCATCAGAATCAATATAAGTAATTGTTCCTATAGTTGCATATTCATTTACAGCAGTAACAGCATTATCTGGATTAGTAGTCAAATAATCTAATACAATGTTATCTCCACCTAAATAAACTTCTTTAGTGTACTCTAAAGTATAATTACTAAACAAATTATAGAAAGGAATACTATATATGCAGATAACAAATAAGCCGATTAAAGCCGTAATAAATGTTAGAATTCGCTCCCTTTTCATATAAACCCCCTCATTTAGGCGTTTATTATATACGTTTTTTTTATTTTGTCAAATTAAAAAAAGTCTTTATTTTTTAACATTTTTCTGAGATAATTATCCTGGTGATTATATGAAAAAAGAACTTTTAGCTCCTGCTGGCAATTTTGAAGCCTTAAAAGCAGCCATTTATAATGGGGCTGATGCTATCTACCTTGGCGGGAAAAAATTCGGAGCAAGAAAATTCGCGAGTAATTTTGATGAGAATGAGATGGTTGAAGCTATTAATTTTGTTCATCTTTACAATAAAAAAATATATGTAACAGTTAATACTATTGTTTATAATGACGAAATTGATGAATGTTTAAATTATATTGAATTTCTACATAAAAATGGTGTTGATGCCCTTATAATGCAAGACTTAGGTCTAATATCTTTAGTTAGAAAAACATTCCCTAGTCTAGAAATACATGCATCTACTCAAGCACATAATCACAATATAGAAAATATCAAGTTTTTAGAAACTCTTGGTGTTAAAAGAGTTGTTCTTGCACGTGAAGTCTCAATTGATGAAATAAATAAATTTGATACTAATATGGATATCGAAGTATTCATTCATGGAGCTTTATGTGTAAGTTATAGTGGATGCTGCTTATTTTCGAGTTTAAATGGCTCTAGAAGTGGCAATCGTGGTGAATGTGTTGGTTCATGTAGACTTCCTTATAAGCTTTCTGATGGCAAGAATATTATTAAAACTGAAGGCGATTATCTTTTAAGTATGAAGGATTTATGTACTGCACCTTATTTAAAAGAAATATTAGATAGCAAAATTGTCAGTTTAAAAATCGAAGGTAGAATGAAAAGTCCTGAATATGTAGGATTTGTAACTAAGTTTTATCGTGATTTAATTGATAATTATGAAAAAACACACGAAATCAAAATAAATGAAGATGATTTCAAAAAATTAAAAGTATTATTTAATCGTGAGTTCACTAAAGGCTATTTATTCAATGAAGACAATAAAGAAATAACTAACATCAAGTCTTCAAATCATATTGGTATTCCAATTGGACATGTCATTAAAATTGAAAAAGGCAAAATAAAGATAAAATTAACCGCTGAACTTAATCAAGAAGATGGTATTAGATTTAATTCTAATAATTCTGGTATGATAGTAAATATGCTTTATAATGAAAAAGGTCTTTTAATTAATCATGCTACTAAAAATGATATTGTTTTTGTTGATAATAAAGTTGATTTAAAAGAATTATCACTTGTTTCTAAAACAATTGATAAAAAATTAACAGATTTATTAAATAATCAAGAAATACCTAAAGTAAACTTAGATATTATTGTTAAAGCTTATCTAAATAAACCTTTAGAAATTGAAGTTAGTGATCAACAAACCAGCTTAAAATTAACATATAATATTGTTGAAAAAGCTTTAAAGTCACCTATTTCTAAAGAAAACATCATAAATCAATTTTCCAAAACTGGAGATACTATTTATAAGGCAAATGTAAGTGTTTTAATGGATGATAATATATTTATACCGCTTAAGTATTTAAATGACGTTAGACGCGATATAATTGCCAAATTTGAAGAAAAGAAATTAGTAAAAAAAGAAATAGTTATTAATAATAAAGAATTATTATTTAATAACTATCCTAAATCAAATAAAAGAATAAGTATTTTAGTAAGAAATGAAAATCAATTAAAATGTGTTTTAAAATATGATATTGATATTTATGTAACTGATTATTTACTCTATAAAAAATACAAAAATGAGAATGTTTATTTAAGACTAGAAAGAGTTATGAATAATTATCCTGATTTTAAAGATGAAAATCTACTAATAACTGAATCTGGATCAATTAAATATGCTAAAAATAATAATGTTATATCTGATTATTATCTAAATGTAGTTAATGATTATACAATCAATTTATTGCAAGAAAAAGGTATTAAAAGAGTTACTCTATCAGTTGAAATGAATGATGATCAAATAAATGAATTAAGTGATAAATTTAATTTAGAATTAATCGTTTATGGTAAAGCTGAATTAATGATTATGAAATATTGTCCTTTAAATAAACTAATTAATCATGATAAAACATGTAATATTTGTAAAAACAATTATTATTTAAAAGATCATGATAAAATGTATCCAATCATAACTAATAATTGTTTAACTCATATATTACATTATAAAAATATTGATTTAATTGATAATATTAATAATTATCAAAATATTAATACATTTAGAATTGAATTATTCAATGAAAATGAAAAAGAAATTGAAAATTTAATAAATAGAATAAAAAAATACATCAATTAAGATGTATTTTTATTATGGGCTATAAGTTGTACGAGTTTGTACTTGTTTTATACTTGATGCAGTTTGAGCTGTTGTACTCCAACTAGACCATTGTTCATCACCCCATGAACAGGTACGAGTACGAGTATATTCCCAACATTTCAAATAATCCTGGCAATCATCGCCTTGGCAGATTGCAGATGTATAATAATATAGAAGTCCTTGTGATTCTGCGACTGACTTACTTATGTTTGGACATGAACTATCCCAATGCCAACCTCTAGAAACCCAATCACTGAATCCCAGATGATTAGAAGCACAATCTCTATATCTATATTCAGTTCTACTTGTAATCACTATGCTACATGAATTAGTACGTGCATCAATATCTTTTATATAACCCCAATATGTACCTGCAGCAGATACCGATTGTGTATTTGTCGACCCCCACGTAGAATTATCCCATGAGTATCCATTAGTATCTAATGTTGCTCCATTTAAAGTAGCTGTAATTGTTAATGTTTTGCTAGTATCATAGCCACTTGTAGTAGTAACGGTACATGTTGCTGGTGAAGTTGCACTTATGAATTTAGTAGGATCTAGTATATATGGATCATCAGCTGTTCCGGTTCCCCCAATTATTATAACAGTATCTTTTAAATAAACTACTGGTCTAATATCTCTGACAGAAGTGGGAATAGTATATTGGATAGACCCAGCATCTACTGTGCTACATCCAGGAATTTGATTACTAGTACATCCTGGCGATATCCATCTTCTTGCTCTAATACTACTATATGGTGTTATAAACCACTCTTCTGCCCCCTCTGTTGTATAAACCATCCAATTATTAACATCACATGGGAAATTACCATTAGTTTTCGATGTAATTGTAGTCCACTTTGTCGTCGAAGTACAATTTGTACTTGCTAATAAATGATCATATACATTTGGAATTCCAACATATGATGCCGTATCTTTAGTAGCATTTTCAGCAGTTACTGTTTGGGCAATTGTATTTGAACTTTGATTATAATAATTCATTTGGCCAATATTAAACTGAGATTGTTGAATGTGATTTTTAGCATTACTATTAAGTGATTCATAATAATCACCGCTTTGAGTTCCATTCAAATAAGCTTTTAATGTTGAATCTCCCCATGTATAGGTCTCAGATGAATGAATTGCTCTTGTTTCTAAAACTCCAGAATGAACAATTTTTATTCTTCCATCAGTTTCTCGACCAATTATTCTAAATAATGTTCCACCACTAGCAGTTAATCCATCATATGTTGCATTAAATTTAATGTAATTGTTTGGATCCGCCCCTCTAAAAATACATCTTGCTGAATTTGTTGGGTCAGTAGTAATTCCTGAAGTATTGCAGTCAATTCTTGTATAAATAACAAGAGTTATATTTGAAGTACCTGTATTACCAACAGAGTCAGTTGCCGTATAAGTTAAAGTATATGAACCTAGATTCATACTAGAAGCGTTAGTATAATTTGCAGTATATGATGCTAAACCAGAATGTGAATCATCTGCTGATGCATACTGAGTAAATGCAACGGTTGATCCTTTTATTACATAAAGAGGACTTGTTGGCAAATTTATGGTAGGTGGCGTATTATCCAAATACATATCAGCACTATAAATCTGACTAGCTGCCAAACTATTTCCCGCTCTATCACTTATGGCACTTGCATTACAGATATAAAGTTGTCCTGCCCCGGTTCCACTATTTATTGTTATTGTTCCAGTCGCATCAAAAGAACCTGCCATAGGTGTAATTGTCGTCGTATTTGGCATACTCGTTGCATTACACGTTGTAATTGCACTTGTACTCCAAGCATATCTTATTGTTTGAGCTGTATTAGCAAATCCGGACCCATCCGTATCTGATATTGTTATAGTTGCTGTTTTACTCTTAGCATATGTTGTTCCATTAGTTACACTTACTGCTAAGGTTGGAGCCGTAGTATCTATTATGATTGAACTACTTGTTTGAGCAACAGCATAATTATTTCCAAGTGCATCATGTACTTTATTTGCAGCTATTGATACGGTTGCAGTATCACTTATTGTACCAGCAGTTAAAGTAAATGTGTAAGTTCTACTTGCATCAGACCCACCCTTAGTTACATTAGTTACTGTGCCTAAGTTTGTTCCACTTACTGTTACATCACTTGTTGAAAGATCCATTGTTATTCCTGAATTTGCATCGGCACATGTGAGTGTGATTGTTGCTGTTCCGCCACTCTTTATATATGATGTACTCCAGTTACCCCAACTACAACTTGATGGTGCTGTATTATCAAATAAGAAACTTTCTGATTTTGTTATTACAGAATTATTTCCTGCTACATCTTGTATTCCTGAATAAAT
>CAMVNN010000033.1 GCA_947168865.1 uncultured Bacillota bacterium | reverse complement strand
AAAAGAGCGATTGTAATTACAGATAAAAATGGTGAAGCTCATTTACACAATGCTGAATCTGTTAAAGCTGAAATTGAAGCTGAAAAAGAATTGATTAAATCTAAATCTGATAAAAAATATGAAAAAACTCAAAAATTATTATCTAAAGATAGTTTAACTGCTGAACAAGCAAGAGAAGTTGGATTAGAAGAATATGCCGATGCTTTAGAAAAAACAACAAATGATAATATTAAAAGATATAATAAATTAAATGATATAAGAAATAAAGAATATGAAAGATCATTATTTAAAGGTGGGTCTGGTAAACAGCGTTTAAATGAATTAAATAATTCTGATTTAATTAATAAAAGATTTGAAGAACTAACTAGTAATAATGAATTTTCTGAATATTTAACGGAATTAGGATATGGAAATTTTGGAGAAATAAAATCTATATCAGATTTAAAAACAAATGCTCATAAATTTGGTTATAGTGATATGGATCAAAATTATCAAAAAGCTGCTGAAATGATTTATGATTTTATGATAAAAGAATTTGATGAAAATTTTCAAGAAGCTTTAAAAATCATAAATGATTCAGATACATTAGAAAAAGAAAAAGAAAGTCAAAAAAACAATACTCTTCAGCAATATTTTTCAGAATTGTCTGAATATGATGAATCTGCTTCAGCTTTTTTCAATTTAATGTCTGATGGTTTGAAATTTTCTGGAGATCAATTAAATGAAGTTAAAAAAAGTTATGAAAATTATTATAATGATAATAAAGAAGCAATAGATGAATATTTAGCTTCTAATAGAAATCTACAAGATATTGATAAATTATTAGACAAAATAGGAGATTCAGAAGATGCTATTACAGAAGGGTTAATAAATTATTCAGATGAAGTTAAAAAACAAATTTCTTCAAATAATATTATTAATATGCAAAGACGTATGCAATTTGTTAATGATTATGCTTATTTATCTTCTGGAGATACTAGAGCTGCTATTATATCTGGAAGTATTACAGAAAATGAACAAGCAAAAATGGAAGATATTGCAAAGTCTACAGAATTTTCACAGCCTGATAAAGATATTTTTTATAAAATTTTTGCTGGAAATAACACTATTTTAGATAAATATATAGATGATTATGTAAAAAACCTTGAAAATGGATTTTATAAAAAAGCTGATGATATAAAACAATTAATAATAAATTTATTAACCCAAGAAGGTATATCATTAGAAGCTGCTGAAAAATTAACAAACTTTTTTGTACCAGATTTAAATTCAGTTTTAGAAAGTCGTTTAACAAAATTTAAAGATGATTATAAATCTGCTAAAGACATTTATAAAAAAGACTCTGCAGAAGCACTAACTGATAAAGAATATGAATTTCTTCAAGGGCAAGATATTAATATAGATAGATATATTAATATAAATGAAGAAGGTGAAAAATATTTATCTATTTTAGGTAAAATTAATTTATTAGAAAATGCAAGAGCTAATTATATTAATAATACAAATGAACAAATAAAGAAAAATGTAGATGATATTGCTCGTAGTAGAATAGAAATTGCAAAAGCAAATCAAGAATTAGAAACTGGAATAGATTTAACTAGTGATGGTAATAAATTAAATGAAGATCAATTAGATGCAAGAAAAGCTTTAATTAAAACTAATGAACAATTAATTACTAATTTAAAACAAGAAAACGATATATTATCTGAGCAGTTACAAATTGAAATTGATATTAGTAATCAAGCAGCTAATATGGCCTTAACAGAAAATATCTCTCAAGCTAAAAAATATTCTGATAATATTGAAAAAATAGGCGAAGCATATGGTAAAGCTCAACAAAATGCAATGCATTTAGAAATGGATACTGCATTAAGTTTATTAGCTATGGATGATAGTTATCATAAATATATTGATATAGTAGATGGTATGGTAACTGTTAATGCCGAAGGCATGGAAGCCATGCGAGATAATGAAGCTAAAAAATATAATGATTGGTTGACAGAGCAAAAAAATCAACTTAAAGTAGAAAAAATATTATTATCTCAACAATTACAAACTATTAATCTTTATTTAGATGAACAAAATGAAGATAAAAAAGCTGAACTTAAAGAAGAATTAAAAAATATTCAAATTAAAATTAATGAAGAATTAAAAAAGCAAAAAGAAGGTGGAGATAAAACTGAAGTACAAAATCAAGATATGCTTATTGATCTTAAGGCTCAATATGAAGAATATTATAAGCAACTTTTTGCTGCAGACGATGCTTGGAAAGCTAAAATGACTTCTTTAAGTACAGATGTAAGTGAAGAATATTTTGCTAAATTACAAGCTGAATTAGGAAAAAATTTACCAACTGCAACTGTTCATCAACAAAGTATTGAAATTGGTGATGTCGATTTTAATTTAGAAGGTAAAGCTTTAGATACTGCTTTAGAAGAAGAAAAGGCTCAAATAGAAAAAAGATTGGGTATAATTGAAATTACTTTAGAGCAATTAGATAATTTATCAGTAAATTTTAATGATTCTTTTAAAAAAGGAATAGAAGGTGCTACTAAATCAAGTGGGAAAGCAGATGATAAACTTAAAAATTTAGAAAAAACAATTAAAGAATTAAATGATGCCTTAAAAGATTTAGATGATCTTCTTATAGAAGTAAATCGTGATTTAAGAGATATAGATGTGGATTATTCGCCATTTATGGAATTGTTTGAAGCATGGGAACATGAATGGGATTATTATTATAATATTAAAAATCTCATTACTCAACTTGGAAAACAAGGCGAATATATAGACAATATTATCTCATCTGAATATACCTCTGCAACAGAAAAGCTTGCTGCTTATGATGCTAAAATTGGTAATATTACTTCTAAGATGGCTGCTAATGATGCTTACATGACTACATTACGTGCTGGTATAGCACAACAAGCCCTTAAACTTGAAAAAGAATTTGGTAAATATTATAATGTAGATAATGTGATGGGTAATTGGCAAATATTCCAAAAAGATACTACACTTACTGAATGGAATCAAGTACATGATAGTATTGCAAAAGCTTCTTATGAACTTTCTAAACTTGTTAATCATCAAGAGAATGAACTTAATCTTCTTGAAGCTACACAAGATGCATTAGAGCAAGAACGTAGTGCATATGAATCAATTTTAAGTACTGTAGATGGTGTAATAGATTCTCTTAAAGATAATGAAGATATTACAGTTGATTTATCAGAACTTCAAGGTATTAAAGCAGAATTAGAGCTTTCTATAAAGAATGAATCAATTGAAGAAATTAAAAGTGAAATTCGAGCACTTAATGATTATATGCAAGAACTTGAGTGGCAATTAGATTTAAATGATAATGTTGTTTTAGATGGTATTGATAAAGCATTTGATAGAATGGAAAATGGTGTAGATCATGTTCAGGAATTAATAGATGCTCTTAACGATACTATTTCTGAACAACAGCAATTATTACAAGAAGTTTCTGAAATTTATAATTATTATGTTGAAACTGCAATTTCTACAGAACAAGAACTTTATAATGCTATTATCGAAAATTATCAAAATGAGATAAATGAAAAGAAAAAACAATATGATTATCTCAAGCAACTTGATAATGATTATTTAAATTCTGTTAAGAAAAATATTAGCGATGAACGTAAAGCTAGAGAAGATGCTAATAAACAAAAAAGTTATCAGCAAAATTTGCAGCGTGCTCAACTTCTTCAAATGGATACATCTGGAGCTTATCGTGGAGAACTTGCTAATCTCAATAAAGAACTTGAAAATCAACGGCAAGATTTATATGATGATTTAGTTGATAAACAAGTAGATGCCTTAGAAAAAGAAATACAAAAACGACATAAATTATATGATATGGAAGTTGCTGCATTAGAAGAGCGTTTAGCTTATTATCAAGAAAATGCTATTATTCTTTGGGAGATGGTAAATCAAATTGTAGCTGAGGGATCTGAAAGTATGATGGCTACATTAGAAAATACAATTGATTATATAAATTCTAATGAACTTGCTAAAGAGCAACAACGTAAACAGTGGGAATTATCTATTCAAACTACTTTCAAGGGAATAGTTAATGGAGAAATTGAAAATCTCAAAACTAGAATTGAAAAAGGTAATGAATATATAAAGAGTATAGAAGAAATTAAGGCCGCAATTGATAAAAATACCGAAGTTTATCAACAATCTACAACATTATTAACTGAGGAAAATGCTAACTTTCAATCTGTCATGGATGCATATATGCAAACTTGGACTGATATGACTAATGGACTTACTGGATATTATACAGATTGGCAAGCCACTGTGGCTGCTGTTAAAGATGCTATGGAAATAGACATTACAGAACTTAGAGCATTAGGTGAAAATGGTGGTGGTATTCAAGAACTTGAAGAAACTTTGAGAAAATCTGCAAAAGATATGTATGATTCATTTATAGAGGAAAGAAGAAGCTATAAAGATCAACTTGAGGGCATAATAAATGATATTAGAGTTAGAATTACTGCCGCAATAACCGATGCTGCGAATGCTATACGAAGTGCTGCGAATAGTGTACAAGTTAATTCTACTCCAACTGGTGGTAGTTCAACTAGTCCTAGCAATCCTGTCTCTACTAATCCTGTTTCTACTAATCCTGTTTCTAGTAATTTAGCATCTACTAAAAAATATAATATAGAATATAGTGCTACAATAGTTGATAAAATTTCTGGAGCAAGTAAAAATATTAATAGAAAATTTGAGGGATTTGATTCTAGAGAAGCTGCAACTCAAGCCGCTTCAGAATGGGCAAAACAGCAAATATCAGCTTTTAAACAAGGACTTACTGTATTATATGATCAACCAAGTCTTCGTGGTAAAATTCCCAATGTTATTACTAATATTAATAAATATAAATTTTATAAACATGGTGGTTTCGCAGATTTTACTGGTCCGGCATGGCTTGACGGCACTAAATCAGATCCAGAAGCAGTTTTAAATCCAAAACAGACTCGTCTTTTTGAAACAATGGTTTCTTCTCTTGAACGAACTGCAAATAATTCAAATGTAAATTCTCCATTAGGTTCTTCTTATAATATAGGAGATATTAATACTTCTATTCAAGTTGCTAAATTGGATGATCAAACTGATATTGATAAATTAGCAAGAAAAGTAGAAGATAAAATTGTTAAAACTATTAGAAACAGAGTGGTTGTTTCTATGTAATAAAGGAGAACTATGATAAATTTAGAAGGTGGATATTTAGGATTTACCTTTGATGGACGTCATAGTAGTGAATTTGGGCTTTTGGTGGTTAGCGATGGAAGTCGCTACCACCAAAATGCTTCATCTAATTTTTCTGATACTGTGACTCAGGTACCAGGATATAATGGAGGCTACTATTTCGGTACTCAAATAGGAATGAGGGATTTTGATATTAATTGTGTTTTTGATGAAATGACTACTCATACTTTACATGAAATGCAAAGATGGCTATATCCTAATAAGGTTGGGTGGTTAATTTTTGATGAAACTCCATATAAGAAATATTTGGTAAAAACTTCTAATGTGATTCAGCCAAGTTTTATTCCATTTGATGGACAGAATTCTCAAATTAAATCCTATAAATTTCAAAAAGAAATTTTAAAAGGAGAAGTTAATATTTCATTTTTTAGTTTTGATGAATATGGATATGAAAATGAGGAATATGAATTACAAACAATATCAAACAATGAAATTATAAAACAGCAAACATTAGACTGTGGACTTTTACCGCATGATTATATTCATGATGGTATATTATTATCAAATGATAAAGTTGATATAGAAAAAAATAATATTTTTACTATTTATAATGCTGGGAATGGTATAGCAAATGCCGATTTTCATTTTGAAATTGAATGTAATGCTATTACTGATAATAATCCTTTAGAATTTTTTAATTTTGATAATGGAGAAAATTATATAATATATAATCCTGAAAAAATTTTATTAAAAAAAGGCTATAATATATCTAATTTTGCAAAATATAAAATTGATATTTACGGAAATAAAAAAGAAATATGGTTAGAAGGAATAAATAGTAATAATGAAAAAATAACTAATTCTCCTATAAATATAGGTGGATGTTATAATCATTATTTTCCTCGTATTTATCATTTAAAACCAACAGAAATTATGATAGCTTCATTATTAGAAAATGGAAAGCAAATAGAACCATTATTTTATCAATATTCTAATGAAGTGAAAAGAAATACCCCATCAGATGGGAGTAATCAATTTTCATTTGAGGAAATAAAAAATTTATGGTCTGATTATACCATGTTAACAGGAGAAAATGTTGTAAATATTAATGCTGTATTAAATCCAGTTTTTGGTTTTTTACATTTTGATGAAAATACAACAAGTCAATATGTTAATAATCAAATAGTATATTTGATATATCCCAATAAATTTATATGCAATAAAGATATATTTAATTTTGTACCTGTTTATAAAAATACTTATATATAAGAGGTTTAAATGAATGGAATTAAAAGGAATTTTAGTTTATCTATATGGGATCATAAAGATAATTTTCTTTGTTTATTAAAATCGTCAAATTCTGATTTTAATGGGCAAAGTTTTCGTGAAAATATAGTTAAAAATATTACGGGTGAAAAAACATTAACTTTTAGTGTGCCTATGTATGTTTTTAATTCAGATTTAGAGACAGAATATAAATTTGAACCAAATATAAGATGGCAGTATATTTTTAATGAGCAAAAAATACGATATACTAAATATGATGATATTACTAATTTACCAATAAGAATAGAAGAATTTGTTTTAAAAGAGTTTACTGAAAGTAGAAATGGCGAAGAAAAAATAGCAGATTGTACTTGTGAATCATTGGCAGTTTATGAACTTGGTAAAGTGGGATGGGGTATTTCATTTGATGTTGATTATATAACCAATTATGAAAATAGCGTCACTACTAATCCAAATTATAATGAACTTATTACTCTTGATTATTGGTTGAAAAAAATTTTTTATAAAGAAACTAATTTAGGAAGGGTTTCAACCACAACTGAATGTACATATTTATTACAAGGATTACAATTACGTAATGATGATGGATATCCAATTAGTAATGAATATATAGAAAGAGAAGATGGTTCCAGAGAATATGAAATAATTGAAGAACCAATTTGTAGCACTACAAGCGATCCAAATTTTGAAAAATATTATAATCCAACTGGATGGACATGGGAAATAGATGCTACTTTTGAAAATGACCCTGAAAAGACTGATATTTCAACCTTATACGAAGCTCCGGTAATTAATAAGTATATTGAAAAAATTCCGAATTATTATGAAGCTCAAAGTTATCAAAAAAGAATTGGAGAACCAGATGAAAATAAAGAATTAAGAGTACATCCAATTCCAGAGAACGAATTATCAGAATGGACATATGTTACAGATATAAAGCGACGTTTAGTTGTAACAGAACGTAGTAATATATTTAGTATAATTCAGGATTTATGTGAAATTTTTGAAATTTGGGCAACTTTTGAATATGGGTATTCAGAAGATGGTAAAATAATAAGTAGAAAATTAGTTTTTAAAACTGAATCTATAGATGAAGATATTAAATTTGATTTTTCATATGGCAAAAATTTACAAAGTTGTTCTAGAGTAACTAATTCTAATGATTTAATAACAAAATTAATAGTGCCGGCAGTTGAAAGTACATTAGTCGAAGGTAATTTATTATCTATTCAACAAGCTACTGCAAATCCAACTGGTGAAAATTACATTTATAATTTTGATTATTTTTATGATTTA
>CAMVNN010000032.1 GCA_947168865.1 uncultured Bacillota bacterium | reverse complement strand
CCTAATTCAATTGAACTCATAAAACACCTCGTTTATATATTATATCTCAATAGCATTATTTTTTATTAAAAAATATGTCAAATTCTATTAAAAAACACCTAAAAAAGGTGATTTTAGATGTTTTAACATATTTATTAAATATTCATTTCATTATTTCTCATATTTGTATATTTTTTCACTCATATTTTTATCCATAAGTCATCAACTAAGTATATTGTATTATATTATTAATTAATTATAAAATTCTTTAATATGTTGATTTAGGTTTCTTTATTGTTAATACACTTTGTTTATCTAATTCGGCCAATTTTGCAATTATTTCTTCTTTTGGAACATTTCTAATACTTCCATCATATGATTCTACATAAGATTTTAAAGATTTAACTGATGCACCTAATTCATCATCGAAAGTGTAGCAGCAAAGATCAGTTATTACACCACAAGCATTAATTCCTGTTATTTCAGCTTCTCTTATAGCAAATTCACTCGGTAATACATTCCATCTATATATATAGTCAGTCATTACTGCAAGTGAGTTTCCACTATTTATAAGTCTAATTAGTTGATTTTTTAATACTTCTGGCTCAAATGATGTTTTACATTCATCGATTTGATCTAACACTTCTTTCAATCCAACAACCCATACTGAGCCATGCAACATGATTGTTTGTTTTTCTTGGTCAAATGTTTCATATGTTCCAATATCAGCTACATTATATGTTCTCATATCGTACTTTTCACTTTCTTTATTTGATAACTCTAATAATAACTTTAAAGCTGTCATTTGATTATCAACTATAATTTCCATAATATTCCCCCTAAGCAAGGACATATTATATATTAATATCTTTAAAATTGCAATATTTTTTCTATTACCTCAATATTAGTATTCATTAAACTGTCTTTTAGTTTCTTACCATCATTTATATTTCCGACAATAGAGCCATAATGAGTAGGTACAACTACTTTGGGTTTGATTATTTTAACTAATTCAGCAGCTTCCATCACATTCATTGTATAATAGCCTCCAATTGGAAGTAATGCAATATCACATTTAATTCTTTCAACTTCTGATGTTTTATCAGTATCGCCGGCTATATAGTAAGAAAGATTATTGTACTTTATAAGATAACCAAGCCAATTATTAGATTTCGGGTGAAACTTTTTATCGACATTATAAGCAGGTATTCCTTTAATATTAATATTACCTATATTTATTTCTTCATTGGGACTTAAAAATATATAGTCTTTAAACTCAATTTGCCTAATTTCTATTTCCATAGATTTAGGTGCAACTATAGCAGTATTTTCGTTTTTTAATTTATTAATTGATTCAATATCAAAGTGATCATAATGACTATGTGTAATAAATATAATATCTGCATCATGACTTTCTTCTTTTATTTTAAACGGGTCAAAATAAAGAGTTTTATCAAGTAATATTTTTATACTACTTTGTGTATTAATTACAATATTGTCTATATTCATATTATTTCCTTCAATCTGACACTATATTTTTTTGTTTTCATATTATTGATGTTTCATAAATAATTTTGTCATCTTCTAGCTATTTAAAATTTAAACAAGTTTAAACCAACTTCTTCATCATGATATCTATCTACTCTTCCATCAATAACATTAATTATCATTTCACAAGTAGCACTTACAATTGCTCTATTAAGGTGTCCTCCAAAAACTTCACCTTTATCGTTTCCTGCACTCATATGAATGTGCGTATAAAATTCACCATTCATTGTATTAATAGTTCCTGTTAAAGAAACAATTTCAAAATTCCCTTTAAATTCATTTGAATAATACTTCTTTTCATCTACTTTAAATACACCAACAGTAAAGTCATTGGTAGCACCTAATGCATTAATATTAGCTAATTTAATGTTTTCCTTTAAGGCTATTTCTTTTATTTTTTCAAGTATTTCTTCTCCTTTATCAATTCTTGCAACAATTGTATCATTAAATCTTCTGTATTCCATATTATTCCTCCTATTCACTGATTACAATGTCATTACATTTTATTTAACTTTGTTAAGTTTTAAAACTAATAAAATTATAGCATAAAAAAAGCAGATTTTGTATAAATCTGCTTTTACCAAACTATATTTTCTTCCATAGTATCAATTGTATCTCTCATGCGAATTAATTTTATCTTGTCATCATATAACATAATTTCAGCAGGTCTAGGTCTTCCCGTATAGTTTGAAGACATCGAATATCCATATGCTCCAGCATTATGAACTAAAATAACATCTCCTACTTTTGGAAGATTTAACACTCGATTTTTTCCTATAATATCTCCACTTTCACAGATATTACCACAAATATTGGCATTTATTTTTTTTGCCTTTCTAGGTTCTAGTAATGAAACTTCATGATAAGCATCATACATAGAAGGTCTTACTAGTTCATTCATTCCTATATCTGTACCAATCCAGTAGGTTCTATCAGACTTTATTGCATTTACTTTTCCCATTAATATTCCGGCTTCACATGGAATAAATCGTCCTATTTCGAACTTGAATTCTTTGACATTCGGGATTTCTTTTAAAAAATTATTCAACAATTCTCCTAGTTTAATTGCAAGCAAATCTAAATTCAATGGTTTTTCTTCACTTTTATATGGAACTCCAAATCCCCCACCTAAATCAATTATTCTTATACCTTTAAAATACTTTTTAATGATATCAAGTCCAGCTTTAATACCATCTAGGTAATGATCAACTTGATCATCCAAAAATAAACTTCCAAGATGTTGATGAATTCCAATAATATTTAATTTATATTTTCTAGTTATTTTTAACAATTCAGCCATGTTTTTTTCAGAAACTCCAAATTTTGTTTCAGCCCCTGATGTGATCACCTTTTCATGGTGTCCTACACCAAAAATACCAGGATTTATCCTAACAATAATATCTGTATGGGGAAATAGTTTCCCCCACATCTCCACTTGAGAGACTGAATCTAAGCATACTTTGATGTTAGAATCATGAATTAGTTTCATTTCTTCTTCATCTACATTATTACAAACATATAGTATTTCATCACTTTTAAAACCAGATTTTTTAGAAATTGATAGTTCTAGTGGTGACATAGAATCAACATAAAAACCTATTTTTTTAACGACTTCTAATATTGCAGGATTATTATTGGCTTTTGGTGAATAATGAATATTTACTGTTACACCAATTAATTTTTCTAATTTTTCTTTAAAAGCTTTCATTTGATTTGATCGTTCCATTAAAATATCATAATCATAGATATATAATGGTGAACCAAATTTTTTTAATTCATTTAAATGCTTTTTTATTTTTTTTATACTGCTCTTCATACTTTTACCTCTCATGTAAAATATAATCAGATTATAGCATAAAAAAAGAGTTTTAGTATCATTAAAACTCATATAATATTTAAATATCGACTATAGATTTTCTTTATCAAGTATCATTCTAGAATCATATTTCATCATTTCTTCTTCGGTGCAATAGCCAATATATGCATATGTTCCATTTAATTTATTAGGATTAAATCCATATATTGTCATTCTTGAATGTCCTTCAATGATTAAATATTTTTTTTCATTGCATGTTATTAAAATAATAGGTGGAAAGGTATTATTTTCTAAATATTTGATGCCATCTAAAAATGGCTTGTTTGATACATCATATATTTCTATTCCCTTTTTTATGTTTTTAACAGCTTCTGTTGGCTTTGAAGTGTTATTTGATAATAGATTCCAATAATCATAATTAATATAATAAATATTATCAATATCATTTGATGATAACATTACATATTTCCATTCTTTTATCTTAGGAAAGTTATTAAATAATTCTTTAGTTGGATAACCCCTAAATAATTCCATTATCTTTAATCTTTGAATATTTTCTTCATTATTATTAATGTTTCCATTAGTAATTATATTTGGAGTTAAATTTAAATATTCTAAAGTCTTATTTAAATCTTCATTAAAACGACTAGAATTTAACTCACCTTTTAAAAATTCTAAAATCATTTCTGATTCACTAGAATCTCTTATTATTTTCATTTTATCACTTCTTTCAACTTGTTTTTTGAATAATAGTCTTTATAACATCATGATTTATATTAGATATGACATAATCAAATGATTTTTCATCATATGTAATACTAGCTCTTTCTCTTAAAGCTATTCTTTCATTACTTATATTATTTCTTTCAAAAATTCTTTCTTTCCTGATTTCATAAGGAATATCCAAAAGGAGTTTTAAATTGCACATATTAAAATACTTAGTAATTGGTAATAATTGCCAATCTAGAATTATAATTTTATCAGAATTTTTTTTGAGAAAATTGTCAATTATTTCTTGCATATAAGGCCATGTAATATCAGTTAATTCTTGCATTTTTTCTTTAGAACTAAAAACAATATCAGATAGTTCAGATCTATTTATAATATTATTATTAATTATATGTGCACCAAAAGCTTTTACTAATGCATTTTTTACATTTTTAGTAGAAAGCACCTGATGACCAATTTTATCAATATCTAGGTGAACTATATTGGGCCCAAGTTCTTCAATTAACTCACTTGCTAGTGTACTCTTGCCACTTCCAGATTTACCACATATTCCTATAATCATATATTCCCTTCAAGTTTAGAAAATATTTTATCAATAAGTTCAATTTGTTCATTATTTTCAGTATATTTATAAAATTCTTCCAATTTTTTCTTTAATAGAGCTTTATAATTAATTTCTCCAATATGATCAAGAATGCATAAAAGTAATCGAGAAATATGCTCTTCTTCTTCGGAATATAGTATTTCATCGATAAAATCAATGCCATCTTTTACTGCAACTTCTTCAATTAGACCATATTTGTCTCTGAAATTATCTAATACTTCTATCTTTTTTATGTCATTTTTATAAAACAAACAATAAGCAATTTGGATTGATTCTTCATTTCTTCCAAACTCGTGTTCATCATAATCTTGACTATTATAAGAAGCTATTCCTTCATATATTTCATCATCAATTGTTATTATTCGAATGATTTTTGAATCAAATTTTGCTAGTTTCATATTTCACCTAAATATGTTTCTTTCGTGATTATTATAACAAAAAAATAACTATATTAATAGTTATTTAAATATCTAATATTGCAAGAATTACTATACCAATAATTGCAATAGTTAAAAATATATATTTTGGTACTGACAGTTTTTCTTTTAAGAAAATACTTGAAAGTAATAATGACAAAATACAGTAACTTCCAACTATTGAAGCATTAATGGTGGAATCAGCTGCCATCGCGAATACATAGAAAAATTGACCTAACGTTTCAAAAATAGCTGCAGTCCACATTGTTGTATTCTTTTTAATTGTTATTTTTTCATCATGTTTTTTTAAATAAAGTATTCCCCAAAGTGCAACTAATAAGAATGTATATTCATAAGCAACTAGGGCAACATTTTCTGAAACTATTTCAAATTTATCTAAATAAATGGCATCTAAGAATGTTCCTAGTCCATCTATTAAGCAATATATAATTGGAAATATTATGGCTAAAATTTTATTCTTTTTAGTTATAACTACCTTATTATCCTTTTTTTCAAGCATAGAAAGACCAAATATACCAATAAATATTAAGATAAATGCAATATATGCTTTAGTTGGTAAAACTTCTTTAAAGAATAAAACCAATAGTAAACTAGTTATTACACCACTTGTGTTTTGAACTGGACTTGATATTGAAAGTTCAATATATTTTAGTCCTTTATAACCAATATACATTGAAAGTATATAACAAAATGAAACTGGAATATATTTTAAAACACCTAGTAAATATGTGCCAATGTTGTCAAAATTAAATCCATTATAAATAATAAATCCAGTTGCATAAAGTCCCATTACAATTCCAACAACTATTGTTGTTTTGAGATCACTATATTTATCTTTTTCATTATTTGATTTTTTATAAAATAAGTCTGCTAGTCCCCATAGTAAAAAACAAAGCAAACTAAAAATTGTATCTATTTTCATAAAACTCCCTACTTAATTAAATATGCATAAATATCTAGTGCAAGTTTATCAACACGATGTCTTATAACCCCTTCAGATATATCTACATAGTTATTATGAATAATGTGTAATTTCATTTTTTTGAGATTTTCTTTATCGAATATAACAGCATCTTTTTGTTCTGTTGATCTATATTTTTCAATGATTTCTTCTTTGATTTTACCATCATTCGCGATTATTACATCAACTTTTCTTTTGCCTAAATATTCATTCAAAGCTTTAATGTGATCACTAGCTGTATATTCGTCTGTTTCTCCTGGCTGCGTAGTCATATTGCAAACATACATAATCTTGGCTTTGCTTTTTTTGATGGCTTTTTTAACATCATTAGTTATTAAATTAGGTATTACACTTGTATAAAGGCTACCCATACTTAGAATGATTAGATCCGCTTTTTTTATTTCCTCTAAAACTAAAGGATTAGTTTTAACATCATCTTTATAAAAAACTTTTTTTATGCTTTTATTAGATTCTGTTATGTTATGTTCTCCAATGATTTCACTACCATCTTCCATTATGGCACTTAAAGTTGCATTATCTTCTGTTAGAGGAAGAACTTTTCCTTTTAAATTAAAGACTTTAGAAAGTGATTCAATTCCATCAGACATATTTCCAGTTATATTTGCAAGAGCCGTTAGAACTAAATTACCTACGGCATGGCCATTTAAATCACTTGTTGTCTGAAAGCGATAGTTCATGAGTTTTTCAATTAAAGGCTCAGTTTCAGAAAGCGATGTTATAACTCTTCTAATATCACCGACAGCAATTGTGTTAAATTCGGCACGTAATCTACCAGTACTTTTACCATCATCACTTACAGATACAACTGCTGTTATATCTAGTGGAAATAGTTTTAGACCTTTTAACAATGTTGACATTCCTGTCCCACCACCGAGTACTACAACTTTCTTATTATTCATGTAATCACCAAAATTATTATAACAAATAAGGGAAAAAAAGAAAAGTTTTCACTTTTCCTTTAAATTTTCTATTGGCACCAATGCATCCATAAAAAGAATGGCAGTTTCACCAGGATACATATGAGCTACTTCAATCTTAGCATTAAGTTCTTCTTTGTCGATTAAACGCCAATCAAGTTCTAAATTAGTCCCTAGTTCACGACTTTTCGCGATTGAGGCTTCACGCACGAATTCACGAATAGTTCTACCATTTCCTTCACGAAATGGATGACAATATATCAAATTTGTATAAAGATAGGCTAAAACTTCGCAAAAATCATATTTTGAATAACAACGTTTAAGCTTTTCATTAACTTCGGCAAATATTTGATTTAAATAGCTCTCAATATTATGATCATTATCTATAAAATAAAACCAACCACGTTGTTTTCGCATATTGATAGTTCTGTATTTCCCAGCAAAAGGATAAATTTCTCCAAAAATATATTGATGGATATATTTCAAATGTCCTTGATCAAGTCTAAAATTCGATTGATTTGTAGCTAATTCTAATAATTTCTCGAATGTTATAGTTGCTTCTTTTTCTTTTAACTTTTCTTGATCAATTATACCAAGATTATTTTTTAATACTTCTGTTCCTGGATAAAGATATTCATCCCATAGTTTGTTGTATTCTTCTATTGTCATGATTATCACCTAATTTCTTAACTTTTGGTTCTTCTTCATTAACTATTTGTTTAACCTGTTCTACTTGGATGTATGGAACATCTTCTTTATCAAAAAGAGCTAATACTTTAGTAATTTTTTCTTCTTCCATACAATCACCACATTAATTTTATCAAATTTTAAGTTTTTTTGCTATATTTTTAAAGTTTTTTCAAGAAAAAAGAGCATTTTATGCTCTTAAATCCTTGCAATCATCAAATTACTTGATGAGTATCTTCTTAAACCTCTATAAAATATTAAAAATGCAAATGCAACTATTGCAATAGTAAATACTATCACAATTAATAGCTTTAATATATCAAATTCTGTTATAACTTGAACT
>CAMVNN010000031.1 GCA_947168865.1 uncultured Bacillota bacterium | reverse complement strand
AGTTTATACAAAGAGAAATTACATTTCTCTTTGTATAAAGACTTTTTTGGAGGTGTTTATATGGAATATAGTGGAACTAAGGTCACAATTATGTGTTGCTCAACTTGCAATGTAAAGTGCAAGCACTGTTATATTGAATTTAATAATGATATTGATTCTTACACTTTATCTAATATGATAAATGCATTAAAAGATAGATATGAAGTTTCTTTAAATGGCTCAGAATTATTGCTAAATAAAGAATATATAAGATTGCTTAAGCTTATTGAACAAGATAGAGTTTTGACAAATGGCTTGATACTACATAATAATATTGATTTGATGGAATTTTTATCTGAAAATGACATTAAATGGATTTGTATGTCCTATCATTTCAAATTGCATGATATTGTCTCACAAGTAGATAAACATATTATAGTTGATAATATAAAGTTATTAAAAGAAAGAGGATTCAAAATTGAATTGATGACTACAATAAGCTCTGATAATTTTAATGAAGTTGATAATATGGTTATAGAGGCAATTAGCATGGGTGCTGATTGCATAAGATTTACAAATCTATTTAATGAAGGTAGAACTGTAGTCAATTTAAATTCTAAAATATTAAATGATAGTCAAATAAATGCTTTTTTTGATCAATTTTATGAGGCAAAAGAAAAATATAAGGATTTAATATTAGTGAGAAGAAGTGGAACTTTTAGCAGAGATTACAGAAAGGAAAAATCTTCATATTTTTGCCCAAGTGAGGTTGATACAGTTGCTATTGGGCCAAATATGAAAGTATATCCATGCCCATTTTTAGTAAAGGAAGGATTTGAAATTGGGTATTATGAAAATGGTAAGATAATAATAGAAGATGAATATCTGCATTGCAAAGATAGTTGCTTATTACAAGATATATTAAATAGGGAAAAAGAATACCAAAAAGTTAAAGTACTTAAATAAGTGGGAGGTGTTTTTATGTTTTTAATTAAAGAAATAGAATTTATTGATTATAACGAAAATGAAGTTATTATGATTAATTTGATTAATGGTGCTACTGACATAATTGAAAAGAGTATATATGATTTAATAATTAATAATCATTTTGATAAAATAGATAATGAAATATTAAATTGTATGTTAGAAAGAAAGTATTTATTTAAAACTGAAAATGAATATAATAAATTTTTAGAAGAATTAGATAGTAGAATAGAAATGTTAGAGAAAAGTGCTACTCCAAATTTTTTAGTTGTTCCAAGTTATGCATGTAATTTGCATTGTATTTATTGTTATGAGCAGACATATATGATAAAGGGAACCACTGATATTGATCCTATTAAAATGGTGGATATTCAGTTCGATAGAATTGATAAAATAATGAAAGCTTATGAGGATAAATATGGGAAGACAAATGATGACATAAGAATAACAATTATGGGTGGAGAACCTCTATTAAGATGTAATTTAAAAACTGTTGAATATATTTTTAAACAAGCAAAAAAAAGAGATTATACTATAGATATTGTATCTAATGGAGTAGATTTAAACCATTATATTGATTTATTTAATGAATATAAAGATACCCTTAATCATATACAAATTACTGTTGATGGTATTAAAGAAATACATGATAAAAGAAGAATATTTCATGATGGTAGGGGCAGTTTTGATTTAATTATGAAAAATATTAAATTAGCTATTGAGAATGATATTTTAATAGTTCTAAGAGTTAATGTAGATGGAACTAATATAAATGAACTCCCTGATTTAGCAGATACCTTAGTTAATGAATTTAATAACAGTGAAAAATTAAAACCATATTTATATTTATTACAAGATGGTGGATGTTCCGGTGAACAAAATATTGTAAATGAAAAAATAGGAATAGAAAAAATATTTAAATTGGAAGAAAAAAATCCAAATATGTCAATTTTTAGAAAAAAATTTCATCCAGAAAACTTTATTGAAAGTATATTTAATGATGAACCATATCAACCTGTATTAAGACATTGTGGAGCAGCAAAAAATCAATTTATATTAGACTGTAAGTCAAACATTTACAAATGTTGGCATGGCATTGGAAATAATGATTACAGGGTAGGAACATTTTATCCAACATATGAATTAAATGAAGAAAAGATTAATGATTGGTTTAATAGAAGTGTTAAAGTTATTCCAAAATGTAAGAATTGTAAATATAGATATATTTGCGGAACAGGATGTCCTGCTGCTAAACATATGAGTGATGAAAATATGGATGTAAAAGGTCCTAGTTGCGTAAATTATGAAGAATTAATTAAAACAATAATGTTGGAAAAAATGAAAAAAATATAATATTATAGTATAATATATTGTGGGGTGATGTTAATGGATAGAAAAGATGAAAAAGTATTAACATTAGGCATTTTTGCACATGCAAATGCTGGTAAAACAACTATAACAGAACATTTACTTTATCATACAAATGTAATTGATAGTATTGGTAGAGTTGATTCTGGCAATACTGTTACAGACAATATGAAAGTGGAACAAGAAAGAGGAATAACTGTAAGAGATTCAATAGTATCTTTTAAATTAAATAACAAAAATATTCAATTAATTGATACACCAGGACATGTAGATTTTTCTGCCGAGGTAGAAAGAGCAATTAATGTTTTGGATGGTGCTGTATTAGTTATTTCTGGTGTTGAAGGATTGGAAGCACAAACATATACAATATGGCGTGCTCTACAAGAAAAAAATGTACCAGTTATCATATTTATTAATAAGATGGATAGAAAAGGTGCAGATTATGATAAAGTAATTGCCGAATTGCAAAATAACTTAAAAGTTCCAACGTTAACATTAACACATGTTCATCAAGAAAACGATGGTAGTATTTCTATAGTGCCTGCAAATATGACAGAGATTATAGAAGAATTGTCAATGATTGATGATGAAGTATTAGAAAAATATATAAATGGTCAAGAAATTGATGGTAAATGGTTAGCATCTAAAATGATTAGTCTAACTCATGAAAATAAAATTTTTCCAGTTATTGGGGGAAGTGCTTTAATAGATGTTGGAATAAACGATTTAGTTGATTCTATTGCAAGATATTTACCAACAACTTCTAAAAAATTAGAAGAGGAAATGTCTGCATATGTTTTTATGATAAGAGTAGATGAAAATGGTAAAAATGCTTATATTAAAGTTTTAAATGGAAGCGTTAATAATAGAGATGTTATAAACACAGGTGAAGAAAAAACAGAAAAAATAAAAAATATTATGATCTCAGATGGTTCAAAAATGAAATCAGTTGATACAGTATATAGCGGTGATATTGCTATAGTTAATGGATTAGATGTAAAGTGTGGTCAAATTATAGGAAATAATGTAGGATTAGAAAAATATATAAGTTTTGTTAAACCTTTATTAACAATGGAGATTAATCCAATAGATAAAAAAGATACAATAGAGTTAATGAGAGCACTAAAAATATTAAATGAAGAAGATCCATATTTAAATGTTAGATATAATGAGAGAACAAACTCAATTTATTGTAGTTTAATGGGTGAAGTTCAAGCGCAAATTGTAAAGACTATGTTAGATGAAAGATTTAATATTAAGGCTAATATTGAAAATCCTATTGTAATTCATAAAGAAGTTCCGACGTCAACAGTTTCTGCAAAGGCAAGTTATACATGTGTTTCTGGAATAGAACTAGAAGTATCACCATTGGAGCGTGGTAGTGGATTTAAATATGTTTCAAAATTGTCAACAGATTTTTTACATTTAAAATATCAAAGGCAAGTAGAAAGATTGATTAATTATTATTCAAAACAAGGCTTAAATGGATGGGAACTTACAGATATGGAAGTAGCACTTATTGGTGGTCAATTTGATTCAATGGGTAGTGATCCATTGCATTTTAACATAATTACACCATTGGCTTTGTTTAGATGCTTAAAACAAGCGAATATGAAATTATTAGAACCTATATCTAGTTATATTATTACTTTCCCAGAAGAATATTCAAGTAGTGTTATAAAGTTAATATCTTCAAAAGGTGGAATTTATCAAATTACAAATACTTTCGGTGGCGAAATAACAATTGAAGGTGAGGCACCATCAGCAAATATGCTTAGTTTTCCTTTAGAGTTGTCTATGAATACTAGTGGTCGTGGTACTTATACATCTTATATTTCTAAATATGAAATAAGTAAAAATCAAGATGCAAAAATGGAATATATTGGGGCCGATCCTAGAAATGAAACAACGTTTATAATAAATGATATGAAGGCCAGTTTAGATTCACTTGATGAAACTCTTATGAAAAAGAAAAAAGAAAGTCGTTCAAAATTTGCAAGAGTTCAAAAAGAAAAAGAATATGATAGAAAAATGTAGGTGATTTTATGTATTCATATAAAAATAAAAAGCCACTAGATTATTATAATGAATTAGAAATAAAAGAAATAGAAATATATAATGATACATATTTTAATGAAAAAGATATTGCAAACATCAATAAAATACACTTGAGTGATATTTTTAATAGAAAAACTGTTATCTTTGAAGATTATGATTATAATTTGCCACAAAATATTTTTCTATTAAAATCATATAAAGGTAAAATTATAGTAGGAAGAAAGATTAGATCAATCTTAAGAATAGAAAATAAAATAAATGCTATAAATTGTAGTATGATTACTGCACCTATGATATTAGGCTTTTTGAAAAAAAGAAATTTAAAAGATAGAAAAATAAAAATTGAATATTATCCTTTCACTAATGAGGAAAAGAAATTTGTTTTTGATGAAATTAAGAAAAATAGAAAAATTGATATATATTATCCATATAAGTATAGAGACTTTTATACCGGAAAGGAAGAAACTTCTCCTGAAACTGGATGGACTTTTAATCCTGAAAAGAAAGAGTATTTAGGTTATGGAGAAGTACATTTTAGAAAATTTACAGAAGAATTTATAAAAGAATTAAACATTGATTATAAAATTATTTATGATCCTGCTTGTTCTACAGGTGAGTTTCTAAACGATTATAAAAAGAATTTCCCAATGTCATACACTATAGGACATGATTTGAGCAAAGAAATGATAGAATATGCTAAGAATTATGTTGATGAATCATTATGCTGCAATGCAATTAATTCACCTTTAAAGAACAATTCAGTTGATTTAATGTTCCTTAGATTTTTAAATTCTGAAGTTGTCGATACAAAAAGTGCATATAAGATTTTAAAAGTGTTATATCCTAAAGTAAAAAAGAAAGGATTAATCATTTGTTTTGGGCATACTCCAGTTTTAATTAGAAAAGAAATGTTTCAAAAATATGGACTAATTCCTATAATATGTAATGGCTATGATAAAGAACGTGATGCAATATTTCAATTCTATGTATTTGAGGTGAAATAATGAGATCAACACAGTTAATTGTTAATTTGAAGAGTATAAGAAATAATATAAATGAATTAAAAAAATACTTGGGCAATGATATTAATATTATGCCTATTGTTAAGTCATTTGGGTATGGTTCTCATTTGAATAGTTGCCCTGAAATCTTAAATGAATTTGATTATGTTGGTGTAGCATATTTAGATGAGGCAATTCAGTTAAGAAATAATGGATATAAAAATAATGTTTTAATCTTATATCCATTATCAAAAGATGAATTTGAAATTTCTAAAAAATATGATTTTATATTAAATGGATCTAATATTTTTGATTTGGCGGATAGTTATACAAAAGTAAGAATACACACAGAAATAGAAACTGGTATGGGAAGAACAGGATTACAATTAGCAAATATTGATGAATATCTTTTGAATTTAAAAAATAATGATAATATATTAGTTGATGGGATGTTTACACATTTATCTACTAATTCTGATAGGGATTTTTCATTAAAACAAATTAATTTATTTGAACAAGCAGTTAAAAAGTTTAATGATAATGGAATATATCCTAAAAATATTCATGCTTGTAGCAGCGGTGGATTAAAATACTATCATGATTATTTGTATAATATGGTTAGAATAGGACTGCTTATTTATGGTTATTATCCAAATGATAGCTTAAAATCAGAAATAAAATTAGAACCAAGTATGATATTGAGGACTAATATAAGCTTTTTAAAAACTATTGAACAAGGCGAAACAGTTGGATACAATAAAAATTTTGTGGCTGATAGAAAAACTACAGTTGCAACAATTCCATTTGGATTTGGAGATGGACTATTGACGTTAGAAACAGGAGAACCATATGTTATAATAAACTCTTGTAAAGCTAAAATTATTGGAATTTGCATGGATAATATGATGTTAGACGTTACTGATATACCTAATGTCGAATTAGGACAGGAAGTATATATTTGGGATAATGATAAACTAACAATAGAACAACTTGGAATTTGGTGTAATGATATATGTAACTATGAAGTAATGAGTTCAATTTCTGAAAGAGTTCCAAGAGTTTTAAAAAGATAGGAATATATATGAAGAATATAATGGTGTGCACTTTATCAAGAAGTTTAGGAATGATTTGTGAAGAAAACATTGAATTAGCAAAAACTAAGTTGGAACAAATTGGATATAATGTAGAGTTTTCAAAAAATTCAAATTGTACAGATTCTTTTATTTCTACTAGTATAAAAAGGCGTATAATGGATTTTCACGATGCCTTAAGAAATAACAATATCGATATTATATTATCTGTTTTAGGTGGTTATAACTGTAATCAATTGTTGAATTATATTGATTATGATTTGATTAAAAAGAACCCAAAAATAATATGTGGCTATTCTGATATTACTGTAATACTAAATGCAATATATGCAAAAACAGGTATTATTACATATTTAGGGCCAACATTTCATAGTTTTGCAATGAAAAAAGGTTTAGAACAAACAATTAATTATTTTGAAAAAGCAATTAATCACAAATCATATTATCTAAAAGATCCTGATTTTTATAGTAGTGATAAATGGTATGATGATCAAGATAATAGAAAGTTTATAAAAAATAAAGGGTGTATTGTGATAAATGAAGGAAAGGCGGAAGGTACAATAATAGGTGGAAATCTTTGTAGTTTTAATTTATTACAAGGTACACCATTTATGCCAAGCTTAAGAGATAAAATATTGTTTATTGAAGAGGATGCTCTTGTAGGTAAAGAATTTCCATATGAATTTGATAGAAATTTGGTTTCTTTAATTCAGCAAAAAGATTTTGATAAGGTAAAAGGAATAGTAATTGGAAGATCTCAAACACAAACAGGGATGAATCTAACGAAATGGAAAAAAATATTGAATAAAAAAGAACTGAAAAATATTCCAATAATTATAAATGCAAATTTTGGACATACAACACCTAATGCTACTATACCTATTGGTGGTAATTGCATAATAAATACGTATGACGAAAATAAAATATTTATTCAAAGTTAATTATTAATTGTCTATTTCTATAAACGTATCAAAAAAGTCCAAATTCGTACTGAAAATGGACTGAATTTGACTTGAATTAGTTTTGTCAAGGTATATAATATAGTAAAATATGCAAGAATTGTGAAGAAAACTTGCATATTTTTTTTGTGGCATAAATTGTACATGATATGACATGAATTGGGCATGAAATGAACTTGACTTGTGTTTGTCAATAGTTATAATAGTGTATGATATGAAAAAATTATGTAGAGAGGAACTATGTGTTCTTCTCTTTTTGTTGTGAAAGAAGGTGTTATAAAAATTAAAAAATAGAGTAAATGATATTTTTAATGAATAGTCTAGAGTGGTCACTTTTAATAGAAAGAGTAGTTACTTCTTTTGTTGCAAAGACAATTAAGGACTGGAAGATGAAAAATATATAGAAAAGAACTAAATTGTTGTTTGAAAACTTAATTAATTTCAAATGATGATTTAGTCTAATATTGTCCTTTGTGATATTAAGTTTTCAAATTTTTGTAGAACTTAATATTACAAGTTCTTTTTTAGTTTTATTTAAATATGCTAAAAAGGGAGGATAATTATATGTATAATACTTCAAAGATTCCATCAAAGATTATTGAAACTGAATTAAGTATTAGATTGCTTGAGTATTTAAAAAGAAATAATACTATAGATGATGGAATGTATAATTATTGTATTAATAAATTAGTAAGAAAAATAGAGATAGAAAAAAATAAAATTGATGATAATTATATGGAAAATGATAGTAATTATAAAATATTAGTTTAGGAGGCTAACTATGGACT
>CAMVNN010000030.1 GCA_947168865.1 uncultured Bacillota bacterium | reverse complement strand
AATTAGCTTATGAAATTCAAAAATACAGAAGCGGATATTACTATGTAGTAGATGTTGAAGCAGAAGATGAAAAAGCTATTAAAGAATTCGATCGTTTAGCATTAATAAGTGGAGACATAATTCGTCACTTAATTACTACTAAAGAAGACTAAGAAAGAGGTAATTTATGAACAGAGTTATGTTAATAGGCAGATTAACTGCCAAACCAGAACTAAGATATACAGGATCTAATGTTCCATATGCGAGATTCTCATTAGCTGTTAACCGTGCTTTTAGCAATCAAAATGGCGAAAGAGAAACAGATTTTATTAATATTATCATATGGCGTAAACAAGCTGAAAATGTTTGTAATTTTTTAGATAAAGGTAGCTTGGTATCTGTAGAAGGAAGAATTCAAACTGGAAGTTTCAATGATAAAGACGGCAATAAGAGATACTCAGTTGATGTTGTTGCCGATAACGTTCAATTTTTAGAAAGCAAATCACAAAGTCAGAGAAGAGCAACAGAAGAAGGAGGATCATTTGATTATCCAGATGCTCCAGCAGGAGTAGATGTTGATTCAGATCCATTTGCAGATTTTGGTGATAGCGTATCTATAGATGATAACTTCCTAGAATAAGGAGGAAAATATGGCAGAATTTTTTAAGAAAAAGAAAAAAGTATGTCAAATGTGCGCAGGCAAAGATGTTGATTATAAAGATGTAGAAGTTATGAAAAAATATGTAAGCGCTGATAAGGGAAAAATCTTACCAAGACGTGTTACAGGAACTTGTGCTAAACATCAACGTCATGTTGCTGTAGAAGTAAAAAAAGCACGTTTTATGGCACTTTTACCATTTGTTAAATAAGAGAATAATAATTCTCTTTTTTTTGTTTTAAAAAAGAGAATTTATGTGATAAAATTAAATAATAAGGTGAGTAGAAATGATTAATTTTATCGTATGTGATGACAATAATGAAATATTAAAAAGAGTAAAAGAAATAATAAACAATGCGATGATGAATAATGATGTAGGCTATGAAATTCATTTATTTAAAGACTACGACAGTAAATTTAAAGAAATGGTAAAATCAAAAATACCTAATAAAATTTATATTTTAGATATAGAAACTCCAACATCATCAGGTATAGACGTTGCTCGCAAAATAAGAAACATAGATTATGAGAGTATTATAATTTTCTTAACTGCACATGAAGAACTAGGATATACTATATTGCAAAAGGAGTTTCTATTTCTTGCATTCATTAATAAATATGATAATTATGGACCAAAATTATTGAAGAGCATCAAAATTGCTTTAAGAAAAATAAATAATAATCAAATGCTAAAATATAATAAAAATGGAATAATATACACAATTCCACTAGATGATATTTTATATGTAACAAGAGATTCAGTAGAGCGAAAATGTCTAATAAAAACAGAGTATTTGGAAATAATGATTTCCAAACAATTAAAAGAAATTATGAAAGAATTAAACTCGGATTTTTCATATTCGCATCGTTCTTGTATTGTAAATAAAAATAAAGTTAGAGTTATTGATTTTAGAAGACATCAAATTATATTTAATAATGACGAAGTAATTAATTTAATATCAAATAAATTTAAGAAGGAGTTTGATAGAGTTGACTGCTAGTTTCTTCTTGTTAAATTTATTGAATACCCTAGTAATGATTTATGGTGCATCAAGATTATTAGAACATAAAATTAATTTAAAAGATAAAAGAATTTATTTAATTATTATTTTTTTATCATTGTATAGTTTTTTTGCATATTTTATAACTAAAAGCATATTAAGAATAATTATAATGTTTCAAATTTATAATGGGTCTAATATATACCTTTTTCATAACGAAAAAGATGATTTCAGAAAAATAACATTTGTGTCATTAATCTGTTTTATAGTCCTTATAATATGTGAAATAATAGTCGACATAAGTGCATATTTAGTTATAACTCAAATACTTGGCATAAATGAGATAAATTATTTTACTAATTTTCTTGGCTTTTTAGTTATAATTGTCTTTGCAATAATTATTAGTCTAAAAAGTATAAGAAAAATATCTATTAAAATTATTAATAATGTGATGAATTTGAAAACGAATAATATTCTTATTTGTACATTATATATATTTATTATATTAACAACGTCATTATATTTAATATACTTTAATCTAAGTGAATTTTTAAAATTTATTTTGCTTCTTTTAGTATTTTTAGAATATATCTACTTATTAACAATTATAATTGTCAATTTAAAAAATAAAGAAAAAATTCAAAAAGATTTAGATTTACTAATTGAAATAACTTCTAAATATGAGAATATTATTGATAATTCTCGTACAAGAACACATGAAGATAAAAATCAATTAATAGTAGTTAAAAGCTTAGTTGGCAAAGACAATAATAAAGCTAAATTATATCTAGATAGTTTAATAAAATCTAAGAGTAAAGATGATGATGAACTACTTTTAAAAGTTTCAAATATTCCAGGAGGTGGATTAAAAGGACTTATATATTACAAACTATTAACGATGAAAGATAAGAAAATAGATTGTTGTGTAAAAATAAGTAAAGAGATTAGTAAAAATGCTTTGAATCATATGGAATTAAATCGAATTCAAGATTATTATAAAATAATAGGAGTATTCATTGATAATGCGATTGAGGCAACTGAAATACTAAATAAGAAGAATAAAGTAATACTAATTGAAATGTATATAGAAGATGGATTTTTAATTTTTTCAATATCAAATGAGTACAATAAAATTATTGATACAGATAATCTTGGCAAAACTAGGATTACAACAAAAGGCGGGAATCATGGATATGGTTTGCAATTAGTAAAATCTATATTAGATTCAAATAGAAATTTAATACATAAATGTGAGCTAATAAGTAATCTGTTTGTTCAAAAAATTGGAATAAAAATAAAAGACTAAGAAGTATTAATGCTCTTAGTCTTTTTTCGTTATTTTATTAAAGATTCAGGTGTTTCTGGTTCATCTACCCATAACCATGGACAAGCTTTTTCAGAACCATCTGCTGTTAAAAGTCCAATGTTTGCTAATAGTTTTGCAAAAAAATTCATTCTAAATCCTCCCTTCTAAATTATGCGATTTTAAATAATTAATATAGTTATTATAGGGTAATTTAAAAATTTTATAAGTTATTGGTAAAATCATTATTGTTTCCAAAGCAAGTCCAAGCATAATAGAATTTAAAACAAAATTATTTTTAACAATAAATGTAACAATTATAAATAAAATTGAAATAATAACAGATATAATCTTTTGCCTCTGTCTTTTAACCTTACTAATTATTGGTCTTTTTTTAGTGTCAGCAGGTGCAAAAATTGATATTAAAATAGTTGATATAAACATTATAATTAATCGCACTATTTTAGGTATTATCAATATTTTAGATGCAAATGGTAGTATTATAAAAATTAATAAGGAAGAAATCATACAAATCCAACTTTTTGATGCATGCAATCCACCTGCAGTTGTTCTAATAAGCCCATATGGAATCATAAAAAATAGAGTATGCTTTAAGATGCCTAGAAAATAAGCTGCTGTGAAAACAACAAATCCTTTGGTGATCATTATATAAATACATTCTAGTCCATATTTGATTTTTTCTAAGTCTATTTTTGAATATGAACCATCATTGATAAAAAGCATCATTTTATTTATTACTACATCACGCATTTATTATCACAATTAGATTTTAACATTTTTAAAATTTCAAAATTAAAATAGTGCTCTAAATTATCATAAGTTGATTTAAAATTGATTAAATGTAAAAAAAATACTATTAAAATTCAATTTCAGACAAAAATATGATAATTTCAGACATATAAAGAAAAATTAAAAAGCATAAAGAGTAAAATAAAATTTGTTCCTTGAAAATTATGTCGGAAAATGTAGGTCTTATTTTCTTGAACAGGAACGATTCAAGGAGTATATTTAAATTGTGCAGTAGATAGAAGGGAGAATAATATGAAGGGTAAAGTAAAATGGTTCAATAATGAAAAAGGATTTGGATTTATTGAATATAAAGATGGAGAAGACATCTTTGTTCATTACTCAGCAATTCTATCTGAAGGTTACAAAACCTTAGTGGAAGGTCAGTATGTTGAGTTTGATTTGGTACAAACAGACAAAGGATTACAAGCTAAAAATGTAATTGAAATTAAAACCGCGTTAGTATAAGTGGTTTTTTTAATTGTCTTATGCTATAATATAAATGTAGGGGGAAAATAGAAAGGATTGATGTCATGAAATTTATTATAAGAGGGCGTAAAGTAGAGGTAACTCCTGCAATAAAGGAATATGTTATTAATAAACTTGGACGTCTCGATAAGTATTTTAATGATCCTAATGAATTAACGGCAACAGTTTTAATTAAAGTAAAAGATGTTGACCAAATAGTAGAGGTAACAATACCTGCTAAAAAATTAATTTTGAGAGCTGAAGATAAGAACAAAGATCTTTATGCTGCAATTGATTTGGTTGTTGATAAATTAGAACGCCAAATCAGAAAAAACAAAACGAGATTAAGTAAGAAAAAGAACAAAGAATCCTCGGTTGATTTTAACTTAAAATACGAATTAGAATCTAGTGAAGTTGAGGAAGAAAAGAAAGTAGTAAAACATAAAGAAATAGAAATGAAACCAATGTCTGAAGAGGAAGCAATAATGCAACTTGAACTTTTAGGTCATGAGTTCTTTGTATATCAAGACATAAAACGTGAATGTGTATGCATACTATATACTCGTAAAGATGGAAATTATGGTTTAATAGAAACAAAATAAGAATTAAAGCTTTACCAAGAATGATATATGGACTTTCAGACTATCACATTTGGATTAGAAGTAGTAAATATTGCAATAAAACCATATATAAGAAATTATGGAGGAAGATAAAGAGTGTCTGATTTTAGACTCAAAGATGATGAGCGAAGATTCGGCTCTGATTTACCAAAATGTAGGGATGAAAAATTCATTGCCGAGTCATTTTCAAGTGATACACCATTATGGAAAATAAAAGAAAATATGCCAACAGGTGCAACAGTTGAAGAACGTGATGGTAAATATGTAGTAAGGACTCCTATGCAAGATGTCGCTCAAGAAGAACAATCAAGACAAAGATAAGCGGAAATGCTTATCTTTTTTTTATAAACTCTTTTATTTTTAAAGCTTTTTTGGTAAAATAGTTTATTGGAGATGATTATAAATGAACATACTAAAAAAGTTGTTTGATCACGAATATCGTGAGATGGATAAATTTAAAAAATTGGCTGATCAAGTATTTGCATTAGATGAAAAAATGCAAAAGCTTAGTGATGATGAGTTAAAAGCTAAAACACCTGAATTTAAAGAAAGATTGGCTAAAGGTGAGACTTTAGATGATATTTTAGTTGAAGCGTATGCTGTTGCACGTGAAGTTGCATATCGTGTTTTGGGTGAAAAAGCATATTATGTTCAAATATTAGGTGCTATTGCTATTCATAACGGAAATATTGCCGAATTAAAAACAGGAGAAGGAAAAACATTAGTAACTATTTTCCCAGCATATTTAAATGCCTTAGAGGGAAAAGGTGTTCATGTAATCACAGTTAATGAGTACTTAACAAGTCGTAATGCTGAATGGATGGGCGGAGTTTATGAATTCTTAGGTGTAACTGTAGGTGTTAATTTAAGAACAATGAGTAAATTAGAGAAGAAAGATGCCTATAACTGTGATATTCTTTATACAACAAATAATGAAGTTGGCTTTGATTATTTAAGAGATAATATGGTTGTTAAGGCAGAAGATCGTGTTCAAAGAGGACTTAATTATGCTATCATCGACGAGGTTGACTCAGCTTTAATTGATGAGGCAAGAACACCACTCATCATATCTGGTGGATTTATGCATTCAGCTAATCTTTATAAACAAGCTGATATGTTTGCAAAATCTTTAAAAGAAAATGAAGGCTATATTTACGATGAGAAGACAAAAGCTGTTTCATTAGATGAAACAGGTATTTCTAAAGCTGAAAAGGCTTTTAGTGTTGATAATCTATATGATTTAAACAATACTACATTAGTTCATTTCATTGGACAAGCATTAAAAGCTAATTATGCAATGCATAAAGATGTTGATTATGTTGTTCAAGAAGGTAAAGTTATTATAGTTGACCCATTTACAGGTCGTTTAATGCCTGGACGTAATTATTCAGAAGGATTACATCAGGCAATTGAAGCTAAAGAAAATGTTGAAATTCAAGAGGAAACAAAGACTTTAGCAACGATTACATTTCAGAATTTGTTTAGAATGTACAAAAAATTATCTGGTATGACTGGAACTGCTAAGACTGAAGAAGAAGAATTCCGTGATATATATAACATGTATGTAATTACGATTCCTACTAATAAGCCTGTGGCTAGAATTGATTATGGTGATTTGCTATTTGCAACAAAAGCAGGAAAATATCGTGCGATTGTTCGTGAAATTAAAGAGCGTCATGCTAAAGGTCAACCAATTCTTGTTGGTACAATAGCAGTTGAAACCAGTGAATTAATTAGTTCAATGCTTAAAAAAGAAGGAATTTATCACGAAGTATTGAATGCTAAAAATCATGCTCGTGAAGCTGAAATAATTGCTAAAGCCGGAGAAAAAGGTGCTGTCACTATCGCAACTAACATGGCAGGTCGTGGTACTGATATTAAGATTAATGATGAAGTTCGTGAACTTGGAGGTTTATTCGTAATTGGAACCGAAAGACATGAATCAAGACGTATCGATAATCAGTTAAGAGGTCGTTCTGGACGTCAAGGTGATCCAGGAGCCAGTCAATTCTGCATCTCATTTGAAGATGATTTGATGGTTAGATTTGGTGCTGATAGAACTAAAGAAATGTTAAAAAGAGTTGGTTTCTCTGAAGATCAATCTATTAGAAACAAAATGTTTTCAAATACAATTGAATCTGCTCAAAAGAGAGTTGAAGGAAATAACTTTGATATTAGAAAAAATTTGCTTCAATATGATAATGTAGTTAATCAGCAAAGATTAGAAATATATGAAAAACGTAATAAAATATTAGATAGTGATTCAATTCATGAAATAGTACTAGATGCATTTAAAAATCATATTTTAGATGTTGTTGAAGACCATTTTAATATCTCAAATGATTTAACTGAATTAGATAAATCTGAAATACTTGAACATTTCAATCAAAATATTCTAAAGAAAAAAATTGATTTAGAAGAAATAAAATCATTAGATAAAACTGCTATTGAGGATTTATTATATGGTCGTGTAGTAAGAGAGTTTGAAGAAAAATTAAAAGAATTACCAGAAGAAATTGGTAATGATTTTGAAAAAGCAATCACACTTAGAGTAATTGATACTCACTGGATGGAACATATAAATTCAATGTCTATTCTAATGGAAGGTATTTCTCTTAGAGGATATGGAAATGAAAACCCACTTCGTGAATATACGAAAGAGGGTGGCGATATGTTTGTAGCCATGCTAAAAACTATAGATAAAGAAATTACAATGTATCTAATGAAAGCTGAAATTCGTCAAAACATTGAAAGAAAGCAAGTTGCTGAAGGAACTGCTGAAAATAGAGAAACGGCTGAAGTTAAAAAGACTCCTAAAAAAGTAACTAAAGTAGGTCGTAATGATCCATGCCCATGTGGCTCAGGGAAAAAATACAAACAATGCTGTGGTAAGTAGTAGGAAATATAAGGGTTTGCGAGGATTTTGTCCACGTAAAAATTGACCGAAAATTGCCATTTGTCCACATTTTGTCCACGTAAATTTAAAATTGTGGACAACAGGACAAAAAGTGTTGTGAAATTTAGTACACGTTTTGTGGACAATTTATAAAGATAAATGTCATCATACGATGGCATTTTTTGTTTACCAATTTTAGAAAAGGAGAGTATAAAAATGGTAAGCGTAAGAAAACGTGGAAAGGTATATGAATACCGATTTGAAACAGCTTCAGTTGATGGCACAAGAAAATGGATATCTAAATCAGGATTTCCAACAAGACAAGATGCATTAAATCAAGGTGCATTAGATTATACAGAATATTATAAGATAGGAAGAGTAAGAAAAAATAAAGATATGTCATATTCAGATTATTTAGATTACTGGATTGATACTTATTGTAATTTTAATTTAAAATATTCAACCATTGTTACATATTTAAATATTATTAAACTATACTTAAAACCTATGTTAGGAAGATATGCACTATGGCAAATTGATTCTCAAATGTTACAAGAATTTATTAATAAAATATTTGTAG
>CAMVNN010000029.1 GCA_947168865.1 uncultured Bacillota bacterium | reverse complement strand
CCATATATACCTCTTTCTAGATTAATTATATCATAAATATTTAATATGTTATAATTATATAGGTGATAATATGGCATCAGGTTATGAACTTATAACAGCTATTACTAATTTAGCTATATTTATTGCAAGTATTATTATTTTAATTAAATTGAAATATGATAAAATTTGGAATATATTTTATATATTAATATCTATAGATTCATTTCTAGGAATAATTGTTCATGGAATAAACATGAATAAAAATATAAATGATTTCCTTTGGGGAATATTATCTATTTCATTAGTGCTCACAATTAATACATTACTAATTATATTTGTTGGTTTAAAGAAAAAGTATTATTTAATAACATCATTTTTAATAATTACTATATTAATATTAGAAATAATATTTAATTTAAATTATGTTATAACATTTGTAATATATGCAATCATAGTAGTATTATTAAGTACTTATTTTATGCTAAAGAATAACTATAAAAATAAAAACTATTTTCTTATTGGAATTATTAATCAAATAATCGGAATAATACCAACATTTTTAAAAATTGGTATTGGAAACTTTAATCATAATTGTATTACCCATACATTTACTTTAATAACAATTATTATATTTTATTTAGGCATCAAAAAATCTCAGTAAAACTGAGATTTTATTATTCATTAATCGCGTGTTGTGGAACCAACACTTTTTTAATTGTTTTGGAAACTTCTTCAATTGTTGAACCTGGAAATTCAGCAGCTGCTGCTGTTGGTCTTCCACCACCACCAATTTGTTCCATAAGCGCGGCAATGTTAATCATACTGCGACTTCTAGCACTTACACGAATAATACCTTGACCAACATTACCAATAACATAACTAGCATTAGCATATTTAAGAAGCTGATTTGCTGCCTTTGCAAGCTCGTCTGGTGAATATATTATATTGGCAGGAGCAAGAATGATTGCAACATTATTTTTTAAAAATCTTGCCTTTGTTACTAAGCTAAATACACGGCAATCACTTTTAAAACTTTCAACGAAATAACTATCTGCTTCTTCTACACTAGCACCGCGTTTAAGAAGTGCAGTTACCGTATCAGAAGTTCTTTCAGCATAATTACCCGTGCGATTAGTGTCAAGACGAATTCCTGCAAGTAGATAGTTTGCTAATTTCTCAGGTATTTTCATTTCATATGCTAGAAGTAACTGCGTAATTATTTCTGATGCACTTGAAGCAGTTGGATCAATATGTTCAAGAGCTACTCCACGAAAAGTCTCTTTATCTTTCATGTGGTGATCTATTATTACCATTTGCTCTACTGGTAAACTATTGGGATTTATTTCCTTAAGTAAAAGTTGTGGTTTATTAACATCACATAATATATTTAAATCTACCCCTTTAGATTCTACGTTATATTCATCAAGATTGATGATTGGAAAATATGCTTTTGCTTCACTACGCATTATTTGAACACCGTGATCAAGTGAACTTGCTGTATCCCCAATAAAGACATGATTAGGCACATGAAATTCAGTTGCAATAAGTGACATTCCAAGTGAAGATGCAACAGCATCGAAGTCTGCTTGGCGGTGAGGAAAAATCATTATTTTTTTGCTTCTTTCAATCAAACTTTCTAAACTAACTTTCAGCTTTTTTATGTCAGCCAAACAAAGTCATCTCCTTACACCTCATATTTTAATAATTTCTTTTTTTATGTCAAATTGATAAAAAAAAGAACATATAGTTCTTTTAAAATTTTTCAAGTATTTTAAAGTAATTAATAATCACTTTATCAGAATCTTTTAAATCCAATTTATAGTATTTTTTTACTTCTTTATATTCTTTTAATTCACTCTTACCAAACTCAAGTGCAAAAACGTACTTCTCACTTGAATTCATGACTAAAGCTCTAGATTCCCCTCTTTTGTAAATCTTAAGTTCATAACCTTCTTTATATGGATAAGCAACATAATTAACTTTCCCATCAAGAATAGCTTTTACTAATTCATCTGGATACTTTCTAATAAAAGCTTTTTCATACTTTTTTCTCTTAGCATTACGACATCTTGTAGTACGTCTTTCATTATATTTTAAGTCTTTAACACCCATTAGAAGAAGATAATTTTGAAGATGTCTAATAAATCTAAGTTCTTGTTTACTATAAAATTGTTCATCTTCTTCACTGATATTAAATGTTTCAGGGAATTCATAAACCCATCTTAAAACAGCATCAAAATCATGTTCATGAACGTGCCCAATTACTTCTTTATGAACCCATTTATTATTTTCAATATAGCTTTCATAATGGCGACAATCAAATGAATAATAAAAATTATCCCATATTATATTTTCAAATGCAGTATATAAATTAGGTGTTACAATCAATTGATTTTCACGCCATGGATCATTATTAAAAAGAACATATTCAAATGTTTGTCTTTCTTCATCCCAAAAAGGTGTAGGAAGATTATATTTTTTGAATTTGTCATACCTTTTATTAAATTCTATCATTTTCTTATCATATTTAGTTAATCTCATAAGTCACCTTGTTTTACCTTCTAATGTTTGCCCAATTATATTTTCATCAGCTAATGTTTTTTTATTATCTGAAACAATTCTTTTTAAATAAGCTAAGACATCACTTAAATCTTCTGAAGTAATTGTATTGCCGCAACTTTTGAATCCGAATTCATCAACAATTGGTTCATCTAAATCTTGCAATACTGCCGTTACTATTGGGTGGCCACTACTTTTAGAGTAATTATAAATCACATTATTATATCTATCATAAAATTGTTCAAACAAAGCTAATTCATCAGGACTTATTTCTTTCAAATTTTGAAAATAAAAAGCTAAATAAACACCAAGATCTATCTCATTAGAAAAATGTGCTGTAATGAATTTGCTTCTTACTTCTTCGCTTGTCCTGTATTGATTTCCTTCGGTTTCAAAGCCATGCATATTATATATTTCCCTTATGGCATTACTGATTGCTCCATCATGACTACCAATTCCATAGCCGAATGTATATCCCATTACTAATTGATTACTCGTAATTACTAAAAAACCATGTTTTACTTTCTGAACTTTATTAAATTCAATGAATTTTTGGAAATCAAATGCTTCTATCATTGGTCTTACGCTATAATTAAGTTTTTCCATATAATACCTTCTTTTTTTTATTATAACATAAATAAAATAATGATTTTAGAACATATTATAATAGAAAGGATGATTTTATGAAAGAAAAAAATGAACTTTTATTACACATCTATAAAGATGCTGAAATGGGTACATATACAGTATCTAAATTATTAACTGATTTAAAAAACAAAGATAATAAAATTAAATCTTCTTTAGAAGATACACTTAAAGAGTATGAAGGATTTAAGTGTAAAGCTAAAGATATGCTTGAAAAAGACAATGCTGAAATAAAAGAAAATGGAATAATGGCTAAGATGATGGCTAAAATGGGAATAAGCAAAGAAGTTTCAAGTGATAACAGTGACTCTGCCTTAGCTGACATGCTAATAAGAGGTATTTCCATGGGAACAATTGAAATGACTAAAAAAATTAAAGCCTATGAAAAAGATGTGACAAAAGATGAATTAGATTTTGCTACTAAATTCTTAAAATTTCAAGAAAAGACTATAGAAATTTATAAAGATTATCTATAGTCTTTTTTAATAATCAGTTTCTACATAATACCAATTATCTTTCACTCTTTCAATGCTTGTAATTGGGTGTCCTGTCTCATTATCTTTAATCATTTTTTCACCACCACTTGAATAAATAAGTTCTGTTGAACCAGATAACATACCACGATAGACCCAGAAAATAATAACTTGACCTTCAGAATCATTTTTAAGAACTGTCACTTGACCACTATTAGATAAATATTTAAAATCTTTTGGTAATGTAATATTCCCTATTCCATCATCTTCCCAGTCATTATTTTTAACATGTTCAACTATTTTAAGCATATCTCTTTCATAAAATTTAATATCAGCTTTTGTTTTTAAAGTTCTAAAGGGAATAATAAAAAACATAATTATTGAAAATATTGATATGATTGCTGCTGATATATTGAACCAACTACGATCTTTAGGTAATCTTTCAAAACTCTGCCATAAAGAAATCGTTGGAAGCACTAAAAATAAAATTGCAATAAAAGGAAACAAAAATATAAGTATTGAATCATATATTTCATCATGAAACCAAAAATATATAAATCTTATTATGACACTTATTATTGCAATAATTAAAGGAGAATATTTTTTCATATTATCACCAATTTAATTGTAACAAAAATAAGTAAACTTTTAAAGTTTACTTATCTTTTACTTCACAACTACCACCACGATCTTTTACATAAGCATCGATTTTATCAATTGCAACATAAGCATCTCCGTATTTATCAAGATCGGTAATATTAGCAAAATAACCATCGCCACCTGCTTCAAGTATATTACCTGTTTCTTCATAAAATCTGAAACCATATGAATACTCTTTATCATGAAGATTACAAGTAATACTTTTTTCAATAATTCTTCCTTCGTTTCTATTTTTTCTAATAGCAACTAGCAATATAAATGCAGCAATTATTAAGATAAGAAAAACTATAATGGCAATACCAAAAAATTTCAAAATTTTTAAAATTAATCCTGATAGTTTTTCAGTATTAGATACTTTCTCAGTTAATACTTCTTTTAAATCATTATCAACTAATTCATCTAAACTAACATTAAATATCTTTGATAATTCTTTTGCTTGCTTTAAATCAGGTGCTGTTTCACCTAGTTCCCATTTGCTGATTGTTTGACGTGAAACCCCTACTTTTTCAGCAAGCTCCTCTTGAGTAATGTTATTTTTCTTCCTTAATTCTAATATTTTATTTCCTATTTCCATAATTTCATCCCTTTCACTTACAATTCTATTAAAATAAGTGATTTTATTCCACCAATTTTTCTTGGAAATCGCGCCCGTTTTCTTAACATAATTATATCATATGCTAAAAAAATAACAAAAGCACTCACGCGAGTGCTTCTATTTACTAACAAATATATACTGTTTTATCCAAGTTTCAAAGGCATTAGCTTTTTGATATCTTACTAAGTCAAAGTTTGAATTAGCATCTAAATAAGCTAATACATTTTCTTTACTAACAATTATAACAGTAGGTCCATACTTAATCTTTTCATAGAATTTAGTCTTTTTAAACTCACTGAAAGGCATTGATAAAAACGACACTTTGTATTTTTCCATGAATACTTTGAATATTTCATCACAAGGAATTTCAAATGTACAATATGGATTATATGTATAAAGCACATAATTATCATTTTCAAGTTCATTTAAGGTTTCACTTTTAATATCTAAATAAACACCACCATTATTATAATATTTACTACTTAAATATATCCTATCATCTACCTGATTTTCTTTTTTAGAACATCCGCAACCAGTAATTATAAGTAGAATAATTAATAATGGAACCACTTTTTTAATAGTCATGTCCTACCTCAGTTAAATTGTCAAAATCAATATCATGATAGATAACCTTCCAAAAATCATATGATGCTTTACCATTAAATTCTTTTTTTATTTGAACATTATTCTTACCATTATAATACCAATAACCACCAGTATTATATATCTTAGTTTCATCCCAACCTAGAGAAACAAGTAAATTTTTAGTCATGCCAGCATATCCGCCACCACCACACATTAAGAATATTACTTTATCTTTTGGAAAAATATGTTCTAAAATTTCCATTGATTCCTTGTAATTAGGAACATATTTACCATTTCCTTCTCTAAATAATGTTTTTCCCGTATAAGATTCTCCAACTTCTGCAGGTAATCCTTTAACAGCTGTTAAATATGGATATGGAATAACTTCAAAGCCTTTAACAATTCCAGAAAGATAAGAATCTCCACCAATTGCTTCATAATTTCCTGGATCTTTAAGCATACGCATATCACGATAGATAGCATCGGAGCGATCTAAATAATTGTCAAGAGTCTCTTCATTGACATTCTTATCAATTCCAAGCATTCCTCTTTCGCCACCAGTTACTTCTGGAAGTGGTAATTTTACCAATTCTTTTTCATTTTTAGAACAACCAAAAATTAAAAATCCGACTAATATTCCCACGATTAAACCAATAATTCCAAATAAGATGCTTTTTTTCATATAATCACTACCTTTTAATCAATTATATAATTTTTTGCACTTTAAAGCAAGAAAAAAGGCTTTTTAAGCCTTACTTATCTTGTAATTGTTCAGAATCACCATACATATTTCTCAATTTATAGATAGTTAAATCCTTGTACTCACTTTTATTATATTCCAATACTAAATATCTACCTTTTGTATAAGCTTTATCAACATTCTTTGGTTTTGTATAATTAGCTAACGCTTCGTTAGCAGCTTCTTCCGTTTCATAATCTATGTAAGCATGATAAGCTGTTATCTTGGTACCACTATAATAATATAATGAGTATTTATTACCATCCAAAAATACCATTTTTTTATCATCAGTATATAACTCATAATCATATGCTTCTGAAGTATTATCTTCCGAAGTATTCTCTTCACTTTGATTTTCTGGATTGCTTGTTTCACTTTTGTTTGGAACAACCTTAGTTTTTTCCTTCTCTTTACCACAACCAACTACCCCCAAGAAAAGAGTCAATAGAATGACTATAACTAAAAACCTTTTCTTCACTGACATCAACCTACCTTCTAATAATTATATATCATTATTTGGTCAAATTTTCAAGATAATCTAATAAATGTTTTGAGTTTTCATGATAATTATTAGGATAACTCATATATCCATGAGCAATGATTGACTTACCATTTTTATAATAAATGTTTAAAGAAAATCCACTTCCATCTAAAACATATTTGTTGTATCTATCAAAACCATTCCATTTATATATTTTATGTTCATTTATGATTTTCTTAATTTCATCTAAATGATACTCATCTATCTCTTTTTTTATATCTGCATCAACTATTCCAACACATTCTTTAGAAAAAATCACTTTTTCTTCTGTTTCTATGCTATATGTGCAATATCCACCTAATCCCCTATCAATATTGTATGTAAGACTAGTAATATCACTATCGATTTCTTTAGTGCAACCAAAGCATAACAATGAACTAATAGATAAAATAATTGCTTTCAAAAATTTTTTCATATAATCCTCCTAAAGTTGATTCGATATATGAACGATTGAAACCATCATTATCATCAATATAATCAAGAGTAAGATTACTAATATATGTTTCTTTTTTTCAGCATAAAGTGTTGCAACAAATTCTCTTATAAATGCATTTATCCAGAAATATCTTTTAGTTTTACTACCTATTCCTTCTAAATTAAGACCTAGATTAGTTCCTGTAACACCTGCTCTGAAAACATGAAAATTAGTTGTTGAAAAAGCAATATTAGCTTTTTTATTATTGATAAGTTTACTTGAAAATTTTAAATTTTCTAAAGTGTTTTTAGATTTGTTTTCAACTAAAATATCTTTTTCACTTATTCCTTGTTCAACTAAATAGTTTTTAATCGCTTCACCTTCTGGAATTACTTCATCAGAACCTTGACCACCAGAAGGAACAAAAACCAAGCTTTTTCCTGTCTTATCTTTTTGCATATTTCTAAATTCAATTGCGCGATCAACTCTTGATTTAAGTAATTTAGTTAAACTACCATCTTTTGCAATCATGCAACCAAGAATTATAATATAGTCTTTATTAAAATTCGGTATATGTTTAGCAGCTTTTACAGATAAAATAATAGTTGCTATTAAAATACATTCCAAATATGCAATTATAGTATAAATTAAGGATTCAACAAACATTTGAATAACATAGCCAATTCCATTTAAGTTATGAACATCGATAACATCCAAATGAGTTTGCAAGTAAATATTTAATGCTTCTGGTATTATTGTCATTACACATAAGAAGATTCCCAAAAGAATTCCAAGTAAATTTTTAAAACTGAAGCCCTCTTTTTTAACTAAAATTATCCCATTTATAGTGACAAAAATAGAGACAATAAATGCTACGGGTAGCATCAATATTGAAATAATATTAGCAATATCAAATATAGTTGTGATTGACTGAAGCAAACCATTATAATTGAATAATAATAAAATATGATCGAGTATTGAGAATATTAAAAAAATCAAAATACCAAGATAAGCAACATTCTTATATTGATACATATTTTTATGCATACTCATTCTATATGCCTTAAGTATAAATGTAAAAATAACTGCTAGTATAATTATAGATGATATCGGGATTATGTAATCTCCTGTTGTTTTACCAAAAAAATTGTTGCGAACGGCTATAATTTCAAAAAAAAGGGTGAGCATTTTATTAAAATGCTAAGATATTGCTCTAATAATATGAGTTGCATTCCTCCTGATAAATATCGAGATAG
>CAMVNN010000028.1 GCA_947168865.1 uncultured Bacillota bacterium | reverse complement strand
TGAAACATAGAATAAAGATTGAACAAAAGAATAATGTTCCACGTGAAACATAGAAATGAAATTGAATAAAAAAAGCAATGTTCCACGTGAAACATAGAATAAAGATTGAATAAAAAAATAATGTTCCACGTGAAACATAGAATAAAGATTGAACAAAAGAATAATGTTCCACGTGAAACATAGAATAAAAATTGAATAAAAGAATAATGTTCCACGTGAAACATAGAAATGAAATTGAATAAAGAAGCAATGTTCCATGTGAAACATAGAATAAAGATTGAATAAAGAAGCAATGTTCCACGTGAAACATTAATAATATTTGTTAAAAATAGATAAATATTATATAATTATTTTGCGCAACATTTATATTTGAACCAGGTCAGGATCGGAAGATAGCAGCCTTAAGAATCAATGAGTGTGTGCGCTCTTTTTATGGAGTAATACTTATGAATGATGAAAAATATATGAAAATTGCAATTGAAGAATCTTTAAAAAGTTTAAAAGAGTCTGATATACCAGTTGGAGCAGTTATTGTTAAAAATGATGTCGTTATATCCAAATCTTACAATCAGTGTGAAAAAGAAAAATCTGTACATGCCCATGCTGAAATTAATTGTATAAATGACGCAATAAAGAAAATAGGTAATCAATATTTAGATGATTGTGTTATGTATGTGACAATGGAGCCATGTTTGATGTGCTATGGTGCAATAACCAGAACTAATATTAAAAAAATTGTATATGGTGTTGCTAATGAAAAAATGGGATTTACTAAATATATTAACTATATGCCTAAGATAGAAATTGTTCAAAAGATCTGTGCTAAAGAAATAGCAGAAATACTTAATAATTTTTTTAAAAACAAAAGGAATAAATAAGCCTTTTGTTTTAATTTTTGTTATAATTAAAGAGGTGATATTATGTATCAATCGTTGTATAGAAAATATAGACCGAGTAACTTTGATGAAGTAGTTGGACAAGAAGTTCCGGTTAAGATTTTAAAGAATGCAATTAAGAATAATCGTATAGCTCATGCTTATTTGTTTGCAGGAATCAGAGGTACTGGTAAGACAAGTATTGCTAAAATATTTGCTCGTACTATTAACTGCCTTGATCCAAAAGATGGATGTCCTTGTAACAAATGTGTAGTATGTACACAAAACAATACTGATATTGTTGAAATTGATGCAGCATCAAATAATGGAGTAGATGAAATACGTGATTTGAGAGATAAAATAGCCCTTGTACCATCGATTTCTAAATACAAAGTATATATTATAGATGAAGTTCATATGCTTTCTACAAGTGCTTTTAATGCTTTATTAAAAACCCTTGAAGAACCACCTGCTCATGCAATTTTTATTCTTGCAACAACTGAAGTTTATAAAATTCCTGCAACTATATTATCGCGTTGTCAAAGATTAGATTTCAGGGCAATTACCAATGAAAATATCATTGAAAGATTAAATTATATATGTAAGCAAGAAAATATTAAAATAGAAGATGATGCCTTAACTGAAATAGCAAGATTAGCAAATGGTGGAATGCGTGATGCTATTAGTTTACTTGAACAAGTATGGGCCTATTCTGAAAATATTACAATCGATGATGTTCATAAAATAAATGGAATTTTATCTTGTGAAGAAACAAAAAAACTATTTGTTTCAATTGTTAAAAATGATATTCAGTCATGTTTTAATATAATTGATAATGCTGAAGAAGTAGGTGTTGATTTTCCAAAGTTGATTGACGAAATGATTTATCTAGCTCACAATCTTGTTTTAATTAAAAATAATATTAAAGTTGAAGATAATATTTATTCTAAAAATGATTATGATGAATTAAAAGATTTAGTTTCAATTGAAAGATTAATTGAATTAATAAGAAAATTTAATGTCGCAGCAGGTGAAATTAAAACTGTAAGTAATAAAAAAATTGTCTTTGAAATGCTCATGATTAATTCAATTGAAAATGAGGTTAAAGAAGAAAAGGTAATTAAAGAAGTAAAAGTTGAATCAAAAGAAGAAATAAAGAAACCTTCTAAAGCAATAGTTAATCCTAAATATGTCGAAGCTATTAAAAAAGAGTTTCAAGAATTAAATGAAGAAAAAGAAGAAAAAGAAGAAAAAAAGGAAGAAACTAAAGAAGAAGTTAAAGTTTCTTCGGAAGATTTAAATAAAGTAAAAGAAATAAGAATTAATAATACATTAGCAGAGTTTGATAAAAGAACACTTAATTCACTTCAAAAGAAAATGGATAGTGTTAAAGACTATGCTGTTGATTTAGAATATAATGAGATTGCCTCAATTATGCTTGATGGCAAATTAAAAGCAGCTAGTAAAGAATACATGATGTATGTTTATGATGAAGAAATTGAAAGTGAGAAATTCAATAAAAATATTCTAAGAGTTGAATCTTTAATTAAAATAATCACAGGTAATGATTTTAAAGTAATTTCTATTAATAATGAAGAATGGGAAGTAATTAAAGAAGAATTCAATTCTAAAAAGAAGAAATATATTAAAGAAGAAGAAACAGAAGAAATAAGGAATTTAATTAATAATTTAAGTAAAGTAACAGGAGATTTTCTAGATGAAAATTTTTCTGATATAATATCATATGAATAGGAGAGATAAATTATGAATATGCAAGCAATGTTGCGCGAAGCACAAAAAATTCAAAAAGAAATGATGAAGGAAAAAGAAAATATAGATAATACTATCTATGAAGGAGAATCATCATTTGTTAAAGTAAAAGTTAATGGTAAAAAAGAAATCGTTGAAATTAAAATAGATCAAGAATCTATGGATAAAGATGATATTGAAATGTTACAAGATATTTTACAAGTAGCAATTAATGATGCTATGAAGAAAATTGATGAAGATACTGAAAAGAAAATGGGTAAATATACAAAAGGAATGCCAGGTTTATTCTAATGTCTAATTTGTATCCCAAAACATTTAATAATTTAATTGAATGTTATAAGAAACTACCAGGAATAGGTGAAAAGAATGCTGAAAGACTAGCGTTTGCAACTCTTGAACTTGATGATGAAATAATTGATGTTTTTTCTAGTTCTATAAAAGAAATTAAAGAAAAAACAAGACATTGTAAGATTTGTGATAACTTATCTGAAGAAGAATTATGTGGAATTTGTTTGGATCAAACAAGAAATCATAAAGTAATATGTGTTGTTGAAAATACGAAAAACCTTGTTTTATTTGAAAAAACAGGGGCTTATTCAGGAGTTTATCATGTATTAGGTGGACTTATTTCACCACTTGATGGTATTAACCCAGAAGATATCAATTTAGATAGTTTATTTAATCGAATTGAAAAAGAAGAAATAGAAGAAGTAATACTTGCCTTAAAACCGAGTGTTGAAGGGGAGACAACGGCTTTATATATTCAAAAGAAATTAGCTAAAAACAATATTAAAATAACTAAAATTGCATATGGAGTTCCAATGGGAACTGATATGGAATATATAGATCCAATGACTTTAGAAATTGCTTTATCTAATCGTTCAGTACTAGAAAAAGAATAATCCTCATATTTTTAAATGAGGTGTCTTTTTATGTTAAAAAGATTAAAGAAAATAGTTTTTGCATTAGGGTTTTTATACACACTTAATATTTGTTTGCAACCAATTGATATCAATGTACCTATTAATTTATATAGTTTGACCATGTTTTATTTTTTAGGTATACCTTCGGTATTTTACTTTATATTTGTTAGATTTTTCTAGGAGGATTATGGAAGAATTTAAAGAAACTCAAGAAATTGCTTATAATCTATTAAATAATGCTTACAAGAATAAACGTGTTGCTAATGCTTATTTAATAGATGATAATGGAACAAAACAAGGATTTGATCTCGCTTGTTCTTTTTGCAATCTCTTAATTGATTCTCGAATTGAAATATCTGCTAATGCTTTAGTAATAGAACCAGATGGGGCAAGTATTAAAAAAGAGCAAATCGATGAAATAAAAGAAAGATTCTCAACTAAAGCAATTGTTGGTGAAAATAAAGTTTATATTATCAGAAATGCTGAAAAATTAAATGCATCAGCTAGTAGTGCTTTACTCAAGTTTTTAGAAGAACCAGAACCAAATATTGTTGCCATACTTGTTACTGATAATATAAATCAAGTTTTAGAAACAATTAAATCAAGATGTGTACTTGTTCCTTTAGTTCATAAAAATAGTGGAAATCTGGATAAGTTAGAGAAAATCAAGAATTCAATATTTTTAACAGAAGCTGTTAGTATTGATGAAGAAAAAATCGAGGAATCGATTAAATTTCTTGAATATGTTGATAAAAATAAGAGTAAGGCTTTAATTCATTTAAAGAAAGTCTTGAAAAATAATAAATTTGATAAAACTGATACGACAATTTTATTTAATATAATGCTTTTATTTTATAAAGATGTGTTAGAATATAAGACGTTACAGAAAGTCTCTGTATTTGATAGTTATATGACGAATATTAAAGGAATAAGTGGAGCTAACACAAGTGAGCAAATAGTAAGTAAAATCAAGCTTATTATTGAAGTTTTAGATGATTTGAAATATAATGTTAATATTCCAATGGAATTTGATAAATTTATCTTGAGGCAGGAGGAATTATAATGCAAGAAGTAATCGGAGTTATATTTAATAATCCTCGTATATATTATTTTGACCCATCAGGTGAAAAATACGAAAGAGGAAGTAAAGTAATAGTTGAAACAGAAAGAGGATTACAATTAGGTACAATTGATACTGATATTATTAGCTTAAAAAAAGAACAAATTAAAGGTGATTTGAAGAAAATTATTCGAAAAGCTAATAAAAAAGATGAAGAAAAATATGAAAGAAACTTGAAAGATGCTGAAGAAGCATTAGAAAAGTGCCGCGAAATAGCAGCTGGGTATGAACTTGATATGAATGTTATTGATGCAAGTTTTACCTTTGATCGTAATCAATTATTATTTCATTTTATTTCAGCTGATCGTGTTGATTTCAGAGATCTTGCTAAAGATTTAGCTAATATATATAAAACCCGTATTGAATTAAGACAAGTAGGTATTCGTGATAAAGCTGCTTGTGTTGGTGGAATAGGTGTTTGTGGTCGTACTATTTGTTGTAATTCATTTTTAGATGAGTTTGATTCAATTACTATTAATATGGCCAAGAATCAGAATTTGTCTTTAAATCCAACTAAAATAAACGGTTTATGTGGTCGTCTTCTTTGCTGTTTAAAATATGAAGATGATAACTATAAAGAATGTAAAAAAGGTTTACCTAAAGTTGGAGATAAGGTTAAAACTAAAGATGGTGAAGGAACTGTTATGAGTGTTGATATTTTAAATCGTACTTATAAAGTAGATAATGGAAATAACACTTTAACAGAGATTAAAGCTAATGATAGTGTTGAATGATTTACTTTATTACAAGAATTTGAAGATTTATCAAGATAATGAATCATTTGTGTTTTCACTTGATTCAGTACTTCTACCTAAATTTATTGATATTCCAAAGAATACTAAAAAAATACTAGATATAGGAACAGGTAATGCGCCTATTCCTTTAGTTTTATCAACAAGAACTGATGCTAAAATAGTTGGAGTTGAGATTCAAGAAAGTATTGCTGAATTAGCTAGAAAATCAGTTGAAATAAATGAGTTAGAAGATCAAATTGAGATTATCAATGAAGATATCAAAAAGACCTCTTTTGAGGCTGAATCATTCGATATGGTATTATCTAACCCTCCGTACTTTAAAGTGGCTGAGAATGGCTATTTGAGTGAAAAAACGAGTAAGTTAATTGCACGTCATGAAGTTGCTTTAGATTTGGAGTCTTTAGTTAAGATATCAGCTCGTTATTTAAAGCATAATGGTGTATTTGGGTTAGTTCATCGTCCTGCAAGGCTAGCAGATATTATTGATATTTGTAGGAAAAATAAGCTTGAAGTTAAGAAAGTACAATTTGTTTATCCTAAGAAAAATGAAGAAGCTAATATTGTTTTAGTTGAAGCGATTAAGAATGGAAAAATTGGTCTTAAAGTTCTTGAACCAATTATTACTTATGAAAATGGTAAATATACGGAAGAAATTATGAAATATTTTAAAGGAAGTGATTAAAGTGTCTCAGAAGAGTTATGATGGAAAACCAATTCTTTATATGGTTCCAAGTCCAATTGGAAATTTAGATGATATAACACTTCGTGCTATCAATGTTTTAAAAGAAGTTGAAGTTGTTTTTGCTGAAGATACTAGGGTTACTCGTGAACTTTTAAATCACTTAAATATAAATAAAAAAATTATTTCAAATTATAAATATAATGAGAAAAAAAATGAAAATAAGTTAGTGGAACTTATGAGTAATGGTTATTCAGTAGCGGTTTTAAGTGATAGAGGTACACCTGGGATAAGTGATCCTGGGTCAGAACTTGCTAAAATTGCTATAGAACATGGATTTCATGTCGTTTCTTTACCTGGAGCAACAGCTTTTGTTCCGGCTTTAACTTCATCTGGTATTTCAACCGATCATTTCTTATTTTATGGTTTTTTAGATAGTAAGAGTGGTAAGAGAAAAACAGAGATGGAATTATTAAAGAATATGCCTTATACTCTTATATTTTATGAGGCTCCACATCGTATAAATGAGATGCTTGTTGATTTAAAAGACGTTATGGGTAATCGTAATATAAGTATTTCAAGAGAGATTTCTAAAAAGTATGAAGAGATTTATCGTGGAAAAGTGGAAGAAGTTTTGAAAGAGATTAATGATATTAAGGGTGAAATTGTTGTTATAGTTGAGGGTTCTAGTAAGGTTGATTATAACGATATTTCTATTGTTGAACATGTTAATAGCTATATAAAAGAGGGTTATTCTGTAATGGATTCTATTAAGAAAGTAGCTAAAGATAGAAAAATAAATAAAAATGAAGTTTATAAAGAATATCATATAAAAGACAACTAAGGTTGTTTTTTTCTTTTATTTTAAATGAATAATAAAGATGATATTAATGAAAGGTAATCCAAAAAAGCAAGGAGCACTTGCTTTTTAAGAAATATCATAGAAATGTTAAATAAATTTGCACACGTTTCCAAAGAAATTTGGTAGAATAAAAGATATTATTGAATTACTATTTTATTGAAAGGAGGATAAAAATGATAGGTGATAAGATATTAGAATTAAGAAAGAAAAATGATTTATCTCAAGAAAAACTAGCTGAGAAAATAGATGTTACAAGACAAACAATCTCTAATTGGGAATTAGGTGAAACATCACCTGATTTAAAACAAGCTAGCGAACTTGCTAAAGTATTTAATGTGACGTTAGATGAATTAGTTGGAATAAATCGTGAAGATATTTTATATGATAAAGTTAATAGTGTTGAAGAAAAGTCTAATTTTATCTTAAAGAAACTTTCACATTTAAGTTGGATAAGTTTACTTTATTTTGGCTTGTTTTTAATTATAGTTTTAGTTTTGTGGAATTTATTTTGTAGTGTTTATTATGCTAATACTGTTTCAGCAACTTCTGCTGGAGTTGAAGCTTATTGCATGATTGATAATAAATATTATAAATATAGTGTTATGAAAAATATAGCTGATGGCACTTTGGTTTTAACTACAACCGATAACGAACTACTCGATAATTTTAATATTAGTGATTATGATGATTTTAATGTAGCAATAAAAGATATTGAAAAATATGTTTTAGCAAAGAATGGAAAATGTGGAATTGATCCAGATAAGACATTTAATAATTAATAAAATCATGTTATAATTAAAATGTATTAAATAGTTTGCCTGATATTTATATGACAATTTAATCGATAGGGCTCACTTTTAGAGGCAAAATAAGGGTGAGTATGATTGCGGGTATACCTTTTAAGGGGTATACTCTTTTTTTATTATTCAAAGGAGGTAATAGTATGAATGAATTAATAGAAAAAGACACAATTGAAAAGAAAATTTATGAGATTAGGGGAATGCAAGTCATGTTAGATTCTGATTTAGCAGAAATATATCAATGTGCAAATGGGACAAAAGATATTAATAAAGCTGTTAAAAGGAATGAGGATAGATTTCCTAAAGATTTCTATTTTGAATTAACTGATGAAGAATCTTTAAGGTTCCAATCTGGAACCTTAAACAGTAAAGGTAATTTTCGAGGTCAACACATTAAATATTTACCACATGTATTTACAGAGCAAGGGGTTGCAATGTTAGCCTCTGTTCTTCATACTGATATTGCAGTACAAACGAGCATAAACATTATGCGAGCATTTGTGCATATGCGACATTACATTAATTATAATGGTGATTTGTTGCCTAATCGTATTCTTTTATTAGAAAAAAGAACTGATGAAAATACTAAAAGAATAAATGAATTGTTTGATAAATTTGATCCTAAAGAGATTGTTAAAGATAAGATTTTCTTTGAAGGTGAATTTTATGATGCTTATTCGCTATTATTAGATATTCTAAATAAAGCTAGAAAAGAAATAATTATAATAGATAATTATGTTTAGTTATTCGATGTATTAAAAGATATAGAAGTAAAAATAGTTGTTATTTCTAAAAATATAGATAGTAAATTAAAGAAAAGGTATGAGAGTCAATATAATAATATTACTTTTATAAATAATGATTCTTTTCATGATAGATTTATTATAATTGACAAGAAAAAACTATATTCTTGTGGTTCATCTTTTAAAGATATAGGTAAGAAATGTTTTTATATTGGTAAATTAGATAATACTTATATTGATGATATATTAGATGTAATTAATATTTAAATTTTTTCAAATAAAAATGTCACTATTGGTGACATTTTCTAATATATTTTTTTATTTAAGTCTATTGCATGCAATTGTAATTTAACAATTATTTGACCTATTTCATTATCAGAAAAACCTAATGATTTTAAATCTTTTCTTTTTAAATTCCATAAGTCTTTTATTCTAACTAGGTTATAATTTTTTAACTTTTTTGAAATATTATTATTGAGTTCTAATTCATCAATATTTTTTTCTAAGATCATACTA
>CAMVNN010000027.1 GCA_947168865.1 uncultured Bacillota bacterium | reverse complement strand
CAGTGATTCGCAGTCTTCGAAAGCCTCGCTGCCGATGGTCTTGAGGCATAGAATCTTCATTGATAGGGAAACTTAAAACTTGGTTACTTTCAATCAATATTCTTCTTTCATTTATACCAGGAATTGATAACATCATAAAAATTGTTGCTACATTTATAACATTTACAACTCAATCAGTTGCTTACATTGATTATAGTGAAAAAAATCGAAAAAAAAGAGAAGATGTGAAAAAAAAAGAGATTGTGAATATTATTAATGAAATAAATGAGTCAAAAGAAAAAAAAATTACTAGAAGTAGTCAAATTAGAAATCAAAAAATAGAGCTTTTAAAATACAAGAAGTATGTGCTTACTAAAGCCCAACCAAAAAAAGTATATAGAAAAGTAAAAAGCATTAATAATTAATGCTTTTTTTCTTTATTATCTTTCTACGGCAAGATTTTAAGACCATATATAGAAAATATACCATAAGTATATAAAATATGATTTTTAATATTGTTAAACCTAGTGCTTCACGAAACCTTTGAGTATTTTGATCATAAACAAATCCTACTATTTTTATTGATTTAATACTATTCATATATATTTCTTCGGCTGTTTTATTGATGATTTCTTCATAAATATCCCCGGCTTCACTAGTCTTATTTTCATTATTATTATAATTTAAAAAGAAGTTTCTAATTTTTTCTTTTTGCTTATTTAATGTTAATAAATCTAATATTGATTTATCATTTTCTAGCATTGCTTCATATAATTCTTTTAACTTGGTAACACCTTCTGGAATATTATAAAGAGATGGTGCTATAGATGGTAGAGAATAATTATTATTTAATTTTTCATATTCTAAAATTATCTCATATAACTTTTCCTCACTATTTTTAGCTCCCATAAATTCAATTCCATATGGAAGTCCATCAGAATCAAATCCAAGAGGCACTGAAACGGCAGGGAGGCCCAAAACAGGGGCAATTTTATAGCTCATACCTCTACCGTTTGATTCACCTATTTTTAATAATTTTCCAACGTTATTTGGATATATAAAAGCATCAACGTTATATTTTTTGATGATATTATTTATATGAGCGCGGAAGCTGGATTTTTCATTTTCCATAGTTTTTGTATATTCAATTGAAGTATTACACTTATTATAATTATCTACTAAACTATAGGTATTAGTTCCAGAGAAAGTAAGACTATAAAAACTCTTTATCTTACTAGATGTATTCTTTATATATTTATTGAATGCATAGCACATTGTCCATCCACCCATTGTAGAATCGCCAACATATTCATAAGTACTAGAGTAAACATTATTCAAGTGAATTATGTTGGCACCTGCTATTTCCAATTTTTTGACACTGTTATTAAACATTGTTTTTATTTCACTATAAGAGTTAGATGGTAAAAATTGATCGATTACAACTATATTCTTCCCTTCTAATGAAGAATTTTCAGGAATTTTATATTCTTTAGAACTGATTGTTTCCATTAAAAGCATATTTTCTTTAACAGTTCTAGTGATTGGTCCGATTGCATCACGAGTAATGTCATATGCAAGTACACCTTTCGTATCAACCAATCCTAACGTTGGTCGAAATCCTATGACATTATTAGCTGCAGCAGGAGCACGAACCGATGAATTCGTATCTGTTCCAAGTGCAAAAAGTGCATAATTACTTGCTACTGCAACCGCACTTCCACCAGATGAACCATATGCTGAATACTTTAGATTATAGGCGTTGTGAACAGTTCCATAATAACTCTTAGAGCTACTAGAAGAGAAAGCAAATTCACTCATATTGGCTTTGGCTAAAATGATCATTCCTTTTTCTTTGAGTTTTTTTACAACTGCAGCATCTTCATTAGGATAAGAATCCGATAGTGCTTTAGATCCAGCAGTCGTTGCTAGTCCTTTAACATCTATGTTATCTTTAACTATAATTGGCATACACCATAAAATATTGCTTCGACCTTTTTCACTATATTCTAGATCACATTTCTTAGCTTCCTCAATTGCATTTTTATTGATTGAAATAATTGCTTTATAATTCTTATCATATGCAGTAATTCGATCCAAATATAGTCTCACTAAAAGCTCATATGTTAAATATCCCTTGTCTATTGCATCTTGTACCGCATAAACATCCATTTTCGTAATATCAACAGGAGCTTCATAATAAGCTTTAACATTTATAGAAAAAAACATAATAATTAATAATAGTTTTAAATATTTCATTATTCCACCATAATAATAATACCATAAATAATGTCTTTTTCAAATATGAACCATAATCGTTTGATTAATGACATAATGAGCTTTAATAAAATTAATTTTTTCTCTTATTTTCTTTAGTTCTTGCTTATCAAGACGTTTAGTTAAATAAACATATATTTTGTCTTCAGTATAAATAACTCTATTTTTCATAAGTATCACATAATAAAATATATCACTTTTATAATATTAGTGATTAGTTTCGACAAAACTAGAAAAAATTAGAATTTGTGTTATAATTAATTCGAGGTGTTAAGATGAAAATAATCGCGATTTTGGTTGCCAAAATAATCATTATATTTGGAAAAATTCTAAAACGAGGATCAGTCTTACCAGGTAATATTGCTCTTAGAATTGATAAAAAACTTCTATACAAATTGAAAATGCCTGATATTGTCGTTGCGGTAACAGGATCATCAGGTAAAGGTAGTACGACATCTCTAATTACAGATTCATTAAGAAGTGATAACTATACTGTCACTCATAACATATCGGGTTCAAATTTAAATACAGGAATTTTAACTACTCTTTTAGAGAATTCGACAATAACTGGAAAGATTAAGACAGACGCAGTAGTATTAGAATGCGATGAGAGATTTGCAAAGTTTGTCTTTCCTGCTATAAAACCAGATTATGTTGTTATTACTAACATAACTCGTGATCAGCCGCCTAGGCAAGGAAACTTTGACTTAGTTTTCACTGAAATAAAGAAAGCTATAACTAATGAAATGCATTTAGTACTTAATGCTGATGACCCATATTTACAAAAATTCGCTTTGGATTTTGACAATATCACCTATTATAGTATTAGTGAGAATGAATTTTCTAGTAAACAGATGTTATTTGAAAATCCAAATTTAATATATTGTCCTAGATGCAATAGCAAATTAGAATATAAATATCTTCATTTTGAAAACATAGGTTATTATGAATGTGAAAACTGTAAATTAAAGCATCCAGAAAGCAGATTTAAAGTTTATCGAATAGATTATGAAAAATGTGAAATAAATATAAATGAAAGTATTGTTAAAATACCTTTTCCAATGCTATTTGCAATTTACAATACTATTGCTGCTTATAGTGTCTTATCATTAATAGGCATTCATGAAACTAAAGTAAGTGAACTAATAAATAAAAACACAAAATCAAATTTAAAACAATATAATTGCATAAAAAATAATAATAGACTAGTATATATTTTAAATAACAAGAACGAAAATAGCACGACATTTAACCAATCAATATTACTTTTAAATCGTGATAAATCACCTAAAACAGTTGTGGTTGGTTGGAAAGAAATAAGTAGACGTTATAAATATAACGACTTATCTTGGCTTTATGATATAGATTTTGAAATCTTAGCTAAACATAAAATTGAAAGTATTATCTGTGTTGGAGTTCAAAGATATGATATTGCAACTAGACTAAAAGTTGCTAATTTAGATATTGATAAAATAAAGTGTTTTGAAACCTTGGAAGAAGCCACAGATTATTTAAAGATTTCTACTAAAGAGAATATATATGCAATTCTCAACTTTGATTATGTTGAACCATTTACCAAATTAATTAAGGAGGATAAAAATGATTAAGATTGCTCATTTATATTACGATTTAATGAATTTGTATGGAGATAATGGCAATATTAAGATTTTAAAACAAGTATTAGAAAGCCAAGGAATAAAAACTTCAATCGAATTCTTAAGTATCGATGATGATATTAATTTTGATGAATTTGATGTTATTTATATTGGACCAGGGACATACAACAATGAAAAAATCGCTTTGAGACATTTGTTAAAATATAAAGATGACATAAAAAAAGCATTTGATCTTAATAAATTTTTTATTATAACTGGTAATGCATTAGATATGTTTGGAAACTATATTTTAGATGGTAATAAAAAACTCGAAGGAATTGGTTTAATTGACTTCCATTCTGAAAAAAGAGCCAATAATCTAGTAAGTGAAATCTATGCTAAAGCAGAATTTTTAAATGATTATGTCTTAGGATTTAAGAATCAAGATAGTATTATTCATACAAATGAAAAATGTTTTTTAGATATTATTCAAGGATATGGATTAAATGAAGATGAGAAAAAAGAAGGTTTCTTCATAAATAACTTCATTGGAACTTATGTAATTGGTCCATTATTAGTTAGAAATCCTGAATTATTAGTCTACTTAGTTAAAAGAATCATTGACTCAAAACATAATAATTATAAATATGTTGACTTCAATCTTGATTTTGAAACTAAAGCCCATGATGAATATTTAAAACTTTATTTCAATGATGATAAAAGTAATTAAAAAAATCTACATTAATTTGTAGATTTTTTTATTTTTAATTTAAACAATATTTTATTTAATAATGCCTTTGAATCAACTTTAAAGATTCGATCAATCAAGTTGTAACGATAAGAATTTACAAAGTAAATAGTTGCACCTACAATTGCATATAAAATAGATAATAAGAAATAATTTAGTTTAGTTGTTTCAATATCAACAGGTATAAATAAAGCCATTATTTTTAATGAAACAAACATAATAAGTGCAATTAAAATTGATTTCAACATTGGATTAATACTTTGTCTATAATTAAGATTATATTTTTTAGATTGAATAATAGCAATTACTATCGTTGTTCCCATATGAAGAATTAAATTCAAAACAATAGGTGCATATTGAGCTTTTATTCCAATTGCTGCAAATAAATTCATAAATGGTATATTAAGTAAAGCTTTTAAGAAAAAGCTTCCAAACAAAGCTGATAATGCTAATTTGGTATTTCCCATTATCTGAGCAGAATCAACCGAAATTGAATAAAAACTAAATGACAAGGCTTGGAAAATATATAAGCTAAATAAGGCTATTCCAAGTTCATTACTACCATAAAACATATTCCATACTGGAGTTGCAAGTAAATGAAGACCTAAAACCATAGGTAGATTAACAAACATTATGATTTGAAAGCTTTGATTTATTTTGTCGTTCACATCTTTCATATCACCATTTATATAACTGCTCGAAATATTAGGTATAAGTGATAATGTTAATCCCGATACAAGAGCAATTATAACCATGTTTAATTTAGAACCCCATGTAGATATAACACTTAAGACATATTCCGATTCACTTAAGGTATAACCCAATTTCGTTAAAGTTGCATTTATTGTAAATGTATCAACAATTGAGTAAATTGATCGTATAAAATCAATTATAACGAATGGTAATGCAACCATTATTACACGCTTTAAAATTGATTTGCTAGTATTACTCTTCTCTGCTTCTGTTTTTTTAGCTTTAACATTAAATAATTCTTTATTTTTATTTTTTTTGATTTTTAAGTACAAATAAGATACAAATGCCCCTACTGTTGCACCTAATGTTGAAATACTTACGACTATAGGAGTATTTAAATTAAATACTTTTGCTGCTAAATAACTACCAATCAAAATAAAACTAACACGAACTAATTGTTCAATTACATTAGATAAAGCATATTGAGTAAAATATTTGTGTCCACTAAGATAACCTTTAATCGTAGATAAAAATGGCACCACAACTAAAGCTATTGAGATACTCCTAATTACAAGAGCAACATCATCAATGGTATTTCCACCTTCTATTTCACCTATTATCAAATATGCAATTGGTTTTGCAAATATTAGAAGTAATATAAATGAAACAACACCAATTCCTACCATCAAATTTCTAACAATTTTGTATGCTTGTTGTTTTGACCAATGATAATTAAGAGTATTATATTCACTTATTATTTTGCTCATAGCAACTGGAATTCCTTGACTAGATAAAGTTAAGAAAAGAGAATATATGGTATACGCATATGCATACAATGCTCCACCACTATTGCCAATTATTGAATAAAATGGAATGACATATAAAAGTCCAACAACTTTGCAAATAATGATACAAAATGTTGAGACAAATGCCCCACCTAAAAATCCACTCTTCTTCATATTTGCCTCCACTTTTATAAATTATATCACATTCTTACTTATTTATAAAAGATATTTAGATAAAATAATCACTTTCAGCCATAATTATAATAGTGATAATATGGAAAGAATAAAATATCTTTTAAAAAAAATTAAAGTTTGTAATTATAAAGACATGATAAAAAAAGCTAATGAGATTCATAAAAAAAGAGGGAAATTGGCAATATTAATATTTTTAGATATGATATATTGTGGTATTAAATATGGTGCTGGTTATTCTGATTACGTCGAATTCGAATTTGATTTACTAAGTGAAAATGAAAGAAAAACATACCTTACAAGTGAATTAAATAATCGCATTGTAAAAAAATATAACAATAAAGCTTATTGGCATTTATTTCAAAATAAAGGCGAATTTAATAATATATTTAAAAAATATATTGGACGTGATTATTTAGAAATTGAAAAAACAAGTTTCAAAGATTTTAAAGATTTTTGCCTTAATCATAAGAAAATATGTGTTAAACCACTATCTTCTTCTTGTGGAGAAGGAATTAGATTTATTTCTATAGATAGCATACATGATTTCAAAAAATTGTATGAGTATCTAAAAAAAGAAAAATTACTTGTTGAAGAATATATAAAACAACACGATGATTTAAACAAATTATATTCAGGAAGTGTTAATACTCTAAGAATAATATCATTTTTAAGTGACAATAATAAAGTTAATATAATTAAAGTAATAATGAAATTCGGTACCACTGGTGAAATAGATAATCATGTAGCTGGTGGAATGTATAGTTTTCTAGATGATAATGGAGTTGTTCTTTTCCCAGCTTGTGATGATTTTGGAAATTCTTACATCTATCACCCTGTAACTAATACTAAAATCGTAGGATTCAAAGTCCCATATTTTAAAGAAGCAAAAGAACTAATAAAAAAAGCTGGTAAACTTGTCCCTGAGATTCGCTACGTCGGTTGGGATGTTGCAATTACGGATAAAGGACCTATAATTGTTGAAGGAAATGAATATTGTGGTTTATTTCAAAATAAGGCTAGTACTAATCCGACTAAGAATGGAGATTTACCTATTTTTAAAAAATACATAGATTTTTAAAAGAACTAGTTAAACTAGTTCTTATTTTAATTCAATGTTCAACTTGATTGCCGTTTTCAAGTTACCATCTATATTAATATCAACAAATGTTGGTATACATGTTATATCTTTGCCACTTGGTGTAATAAATCCTCGTGCGATAGCAATAGCTTTTACACCTTGATTTAATGCTCCAGCTCCAACTGTTTGCAATTCTACTCCACTCGATTCTCTTAAAACATTGGCAATGGCACCAGCTACAGCATTAGGATTAGACTTTGATCCTACTTTTATTATTTCCATATATTTCATCCTTTCAATTAAATATATGATTAATTTTTTTAGTTATTCATCAAACATATTTTTAATAATTTCTTTATATTAAAACATATAATTTAATATGAAAAAAGATGTAGAAAAAAGATTAAAACAAATAAATATTGAAGACTTTATATGGACAATATATATTGGAATAATTATTTTGAGTTTCTACTCAAATAAAGTTGAAAAAAAGTATTTTATTTATAATAATATTAAAGATAAAAAGAAATATCAAGAAATCAATATTATTATATTTTCCATTCTTTTAGTTGTTTATTTATATTTTTTAAAAAGTTCTTTTGATGATATTAAATCGTTGAATAAAAGTGATACTATAAAAAAGAAAAAGCTAGTTTATTTATCATTTCTAGCCTCATGTTTTATTACTATAAGTGGTTTTATTTTTTTATATATTGCACTCAGTGATAAAGATTTAGATATTGAATTAGCATTCAACTAAAAAAAGCTATTTAAGCTTTTTTATGCATTGATAATATTTTGGCAACTTTTTCTGCTGCAGCATCCTCATTTTTTAGTTCATAGCTTACTTTCATGATTGACATATTCTGAAGTGGCACTATGACGCGCCCTATTTCATAAAAACCAGCAGTATTATGAAGAACTGAATAATTATCAGATTTATAGATATTTGTCTTCATGAATGCTTTTTCATGTAATGGTGATCTAAAAAGTAAGTATTTTGACGTATTAGAAAAATCAGGATCACGGTAAAGTGATATCAATGAATCACTCGTTCGATATAATTTTATATTATCTATTTCAAATCCATATGTTTTTAATAAATATAGTAAGAAAGGTTTCTTTTGCTTATAATGAGTCCCTAGATAATCAATCTCATTATTTAAGCAAATATCAATCCAACTTGAAATAAGTAAAGAAGATATTCCTAGATTTCTATACTCTGGTTTAACTGCTATACCAATAAAATCACTTTTTTTTGTGTTAAAGTCAATGTAAAAATAGATGTATCCTTGTAATGTTAATACACCATTTATATTTGCAAATGCACTAATATAGAATTTGGGTCTATTTGATCCATCATCTTTAGCTCTTTTTAGATATAATAATTGATTATAGTTACCTGAAAAGTAACTAGCTGAATAAAGAAATCTCTTATCTGTTTCAAGCTCTTTAAATATTTCCATAAAATCGCCTCAAATGTAATAGATAATAGCACAAATCAATAAGTAATGTCAAGGAAAAAGAATCAAAATGATTCTTTTTAGAGTTTTAGTATTTTAATTGACTCATGCATATCATTAATTGATAAACAGTTATGAGTTAATACCATATTATTGGGAAAATAATTTTTTAGTTCACGCATATCATCTAGGACCAAATAATTATCTGGTGAGTATCGCTTTAATGATTCTTGAATTTCACGAGCTCTTTTTTCTACCCTAGATTCTGATAAAATCTCAGTTTTATTGTCAGCAAGCCAATACTCTCCTAAACCTCTAATTGTTAATAAATCCCTCATTTTATTTAAATATTGAGTACTTCTCCAATCACTAGAAACAATTATTCGTGATGAAGTAGTATCTAATATATATTTTAATCGTGCTACAGCTTGATCATCCCAATCATAGTAAGCGGCCAAAACATCATATATACTATACTGTGAATAATCAATATTATGCTTTCTAGAAAGTTTTTCAACTAATGCCTTGGCAGCATTATTAATTTCATAGAAACGATATTCAGCTCCGTATGGTTGTAAAACACCATCTATATCCAAAAATATTACTTTCATATATTCACCTACAACAAATTTAATAAAAAAAAAGCTAACTACTATAGTTAGTTTTAACCAAATGGAGCAAATAACGGGGATCGAACCCGCACCCTAAGCTTGGGAAGCTCATGTTCTACCATTAAACTATATCTGCACATTTAAATAATATCATATTTGTAAAACAAATTCAATAACATAATATTAAACTATTTATTGACAAAACATATAAAAAGAGTATAATTAAAGTTACTTACCAATGCGGATGTAGATCAAGGGTAGAATTCCAGCCTTCCAAGCTGACTACGGGGGTCCGATTCCCCTCATCCGCTCCATATGAAATAAATGTCGAACTTATATAGTTCGATTTTTTTGATATCAAAAAGTGCATTGCTATATATTGATTCATAAGTTATATCAGTTTTTGACAAAATACAACATTTTTTGATATAAAATGCACTGTTTTTTTAAAAAATAGTGCATTTTATATTGACTAAAGTATTTTTATATCATATAATTGGATAAAGAAAGAGGTGCTTATATGGAACCATTTAAACCTACCAAACTTCCTATAGAATATAATATTGACAAAGACTTACTTAAATTAATCTCCGAAGCCAACGAAAAATATGGCGAATATAAATCTCTAATTAATACATTAGAATTTGATTCAAGATACTTTTTAGATTCAATATTATTAAGTGAAAGTTTAAAAT
>CAMVNN010000026.1 GCA_947168865.1 uncultured Bacillota bacterium | reverse complement strand
CTATATGTACCAAATATAGTGAAAATATGCTCAAAAAGGGAGCATGTGGCAGTGGAAAAAAATATAAACAATGTTGTGGTAAATAGCTCGCATAAATAAAGAAATTGCGAGTTTTTCTTTGCAAAAAAGCATTCAAAAATAGGTTTAAGATTATCATTTTTTTAAATGAAAAATAAGTTAATATATAATTTCAAAATATTAATATTGCAATTACTAAAAGTAAAAAGAACTATATTTTTGTGATATAATAAACATGAGGTGTAAACTATGAATGAGTATATTAATTTAGATGAAAAAAATATTGAAGAAGAACATATTTGTTGTGCAATAGGTGATCCTAAGCATCAATGTGGTGTTGATAAGAAGAAAGAATGGATTAAAAGCAAATTAAAAGATGGACATATATTTAGAAAGTTAAATGCAAGAGGAAAAGTATTTATTGAATATGAACCAATTGAAACTGCTTGGGTTCCTATTAATGGTAAAAACTACATGCATATTTATTGCTTATGGGTAGCAGGTAGTTTTAAAGGAAAAGGAATTGGTAAAGAATTATTAGAATATGCTATTGAAGATGCTAAAAAGAAAAAAATGAGTGGTGTTTGTACTCTTGTGTCTCAAAAGAAAAAGCCATTTATTGGTGATAAGAAATTCTTTGAACATTACGGATTTAAAGTTGTAGATACAATCAATGATTATGAATTATTGGCATTACAATTTGACGATAAGGAAGCACCTAAATTTAGCGATACTGCTCGTAAAATGGAAATAGATAGTCAAGATTTTACTATTTATTATTCTAATGAATGCCCTTATGTAGAATATGAAGTAAAAGAATTATCTGATTATGCAAAAGATAAAGGTATTAAATTAAACTTCATAAAAATAGATTCATTAGAGAAAGCTAAAAATGCCCCATGTATATTTAATAACTGGGCTAACTTTTATAAAGGAAAATTCATTTCAAATACAATATTAAATGCAAATTCATTTGAAAAATTAATAAAATAAAATGTTAAAGAATTAAGAAATTAGGTGATATAAATGAAAAAACATAGTGAGGGAATAATATTATTAATTCAATTATTAATGTTTTATATATATCCATTACTAGTAGGAATGAGCAATCCATTTGGTATGGTATTAATGATAATATTAGTAACATTTGTTTTATCAATAATAATTGGAATAATAATAAAAAGAAAAGAAAAGTATTTATATCCAATTATAATTTCTATATTATTCATTCCATCAGTGTTTATATATTATAACGAATCGGCATTAATTCATTCGTTGTGGTACCTAATTGTATCTTTTGTTGGAATTGGATTAGGGACATTAATACATAAACTAAAAAATAATAACTAAAATTAAAAGTAGGAGAACTCCTACTTTTCTTTTTTGTAATTTCAATTTAGGAAAATGTCATCATTTGATGACATTTTTTTCATCTATGTGGCCTTTAAATACTACATATTTATCATATAAATATTCTAAAACAAAGTTTAAGATCATATTTAGTCCAGTTACTAAGTAATCATTCCAATGTAGAGACTCAGCTAAATAGTTTCCAAGTAGTGTTGAAAGTGGGGTAAATATCAAATAGAAAAGAAATACTTGAAACATTGCTTTTGGTATATTTACACAGGATTTAAATGTATATTCACGATTTAAAGTAAAATTCCAAATGACTGATAATACTAATGCTGGTAGATAACATAACCAATAGTCAAAATTTGTAAATTCATCCAAAAGGGTAAATACTATTATTTCAATTATGCCAGCAGATATTGAGAATAATGTGAATTTAACAGTCCTTATTAATTCTTTTTTATCTTTCATATAATCACCAGAATAATTATAACACACAAATGGAATTATGATATAATCGAATTAGAAGAGGAACAAATAAAGAGGTGATTCTATGAAAGAAAAATATTTAGAACAAGTTAAAACTAGATTTGAAGGAAATACAGTTACTTTATTAAATCAACAAATAACTCTTTTTTATCAAAATGAAAAAATAGAGAAAAATCATTATATCAAGGGAGAAGATGTCAAGTTAAAAAAGGGAACTTTTATCCATGGAATATTTGGAGAACTTGATAATTTTGATTTTACGATTGAAAATGGCTTTATATCATCTGATTTTACTTCAGAACCAAGACCAAATAAGATTTGCAATAGTGTTGGTTTTTGGAATATAAAAGAAGATTGTTTACTTAAAGATTACATTTTAAACTATAGTGGCTTTACAATCACTTATACGATTGGTAGAGGACCAGAATCTAAGGAAGTAAGTGAACTTATTCCTTATCATAAATTTGATGAATTCACAGAAAAAATAAATAATGATGACAAAATATGGACTTATTGGGGAGATAAAACTAAAGAAGTTTCTTTTATCCCAAGTTTAGTAGCAGAAAAACGCCAAATCGCTTTTATTTTAAATATGGAAAGTGAATATGCCAAAAAATTATGCTGGGCTGATATATGGAATAACGAATTAGATGAGGAAACGGTAAAACCATTTTTAGATTATAGATATTTTCCAAAGTTTTTAGTTGAAAGAAATAATCGAAATGCTAGTACGACCGATAGAGAATCAGCAATTATGTTTGGCCTCCCATCAACTTTAATTGAAGGAGTTTTTGTTGGGCGAAAGATTGAACAAGATGAAGAATCTTTAAAACATATAAAAGAAAAATTACCTGAATGTTATATATGTAATTTAGATGGTAAAGTAATAGTAGGCAATTAAAATGGAAATAGTAAATATAAAAGAAAAACCTGAATTTTTACGCGAAGTTGTCACATTAGAGCATGATGAATGGGCAAGTAATAAAAATGACAACCGTGATGAAAGAATTGAATTAAAATACAACAAAGTAAGAAATTTGCTAAATAACAAAAACTTTTGCAAATTAATCTTAATTGACAATAATATGCTGGTTGGATTCGTTTCAATATTTCCAGAAGATGCAAAAGAGTGTCCAGAATTAACTCCTTGGTATGCGACTATGTATGTGAAAAAAGAATATAGAGGAAAAGGATATTCAAAGATTTTAAATAATGCGATTTTAAAAGAAGCTAAAAAAAGAGGTTATAAAGAAATATATCTAAAAACTGAATTAACTAATTATTATGAAAAATTTGGTGCAATTTACGTGAAAAATATAAATAAAACTGAAAAATTATTTAAGTTTATTTTATAGGAGATATAGATAAATATGAAAAAGAGCAAATTTTTGATTGCTGTTATAATTTTAATATCAGTATTTTTTCTTGTGTCAAAAAATCATGTGCAATATACACAAGAAGTAAATGGTATTCCAAATAAAAGAGAAGAACTATTCGAGGATTATTATGAAAAAGCAACCGAGATTATGCAGTCTATGACTTTAGATGAAAAAGTCGGTCAGATGTTTTATGTGAGATATCCTTTGAATGCAGACGAAGAAATATTAAAAGATAATCCCGGAGGGTATATTTTATTTGCCCGCGATTTTAAAAAAGAAACAAAGGATTCAATCTTAAAAAAACTCAAGAAAAATCAAGAAAATAGTAAAATAAAGATGTTTTTTGGAGTTGATGAAGAAGGAGGAAATGTTGTAAGAGTAAGCAAATTTGCTCAATTTCGCGAAACTCCATTTTCTTCACCTTATAGTTTGTTTAAAGATGGGAGTTTTTCAAAGGTTTTAGGTGAACTTGAAGAGAAAATAGAATTATTAAAAAGTATAGGAATCAATACTAATTTTGCTCCAGTTGTTGATATTCCAACAAAGGAAACTTCTTATATTTATAAAAGATCTTTTGGCTTAAATTTAGATGAAACAATTGAATATACAAGATTAGTAATAGATAAAATGAACGATAATGGAATGATTTCTATTTTAAAGCATTTTCCAGGTTATGGAGATAATGTTGACACTCATACTGGAATTGCGGTTGATGAACGTCCCTTAGAACATTTTAAAAATTATGATTTTAAGCCTTTTATCGCTGGGATTGAATCGAAAGCTCCAGTTATTCTTGTAAACCATAATATCATATACAATATTGATAAAAAATATCCAGCTTCTATTTCTAAGAAAGTTCATAGTATTTTGAGAAATGAATTAAGATTTACAGGATTAATTATAACTGATGATTTAGATATGGAAGCTGTAAAAGAATATTCAAGTGATTATTCCGTTGCCGTACAGGCAGTATTATCAGGAAATGATATGATTCTTTCTTCGAATTTTGCCAATCAGAAGCAAGAAGTTTTGACTGCTATTAAATCTGGAATAATTGAGGAAAGTACTATTAATGAAGCAGTTCGTAGAATTATAGCGTGTAAATTAGCGTACAAAATAATCTAAAGAGCATAATTGATTAAAAAAGTGATATGCTATATAATTAAATGTGGTAGAAAAGAGTTGAATATATGAAAAATAAACCTTTAGTTTTATGCATACTTGATGGGTGTGGTGTAAGAGAAGAGTCAGATGGAAATGCTTTTAAAAATGCCTATAAACCTACATTAGATATGTTAATAAATAAATATCCTCATTCAATATTAGAGGCAAGTGGAAAAGCAGTAGGACTTCCAGAAGGTCAAATGGGAACAAGTGAAGTAGGTCATATGAACCTTGGATCGGGAAGAGTTGCTTTACAGCCTTTAGAAGCTATAAGTGGATCTATTGAAGATGGTAGTTTCTTTGAAAATAAAGAAATATTTGAAGTACTAAACCATGTTAAAAATAACAAATCAAATTTACATATATTTGGTTTATTATCTGATGGTGGTGTACATTCTCATATAAATCATTTATTAGCGCTTCTTGAGATGTGCCAAAAAAATGGGATTTCAAATGTCTATCTAGACCTTTGCTTAGATGGTAGAGATACATATGAAAAAAGTGCTTTGACATATTTAAAGGTTGTTGAAGATAAATTAAAAGAATTAGGTATTGGAAAAATTGCAACTATAGGAGGACGTTATTATGGCATGGATCGAGATAATAATTTTGACCGCCTAAAAAAAGCATATGATGCAATTGTTTATGGTAATGCCCAAGAATATAAGAATTATGAAGAATTAATAAAAGATAATTATGATAAAGGAGTTTTTGATGAATTTGTGATTCCTGGAATCATAAATAAATGTCCTTTAAATGATAATGATGGTATTATTTCATTTAATTTTAGAAAAGATCGCTTGAGAGAAATGTTTACTTTATTATCTAATCCAGGCGAATATGAAAATCAAGCAAATGAAAAAGGATTAGAGGTTAAACATTTTAATAATTTAAAAACTTTAACAATGTATCCAGTTACAGAAACAGTAAAATCACATCATGCATTTAATGATTTAGATTTAAAAAATATTTTAGTAGATTATTTACATAATAATCATTTAAGTCAATTAAGAATTGCTGAAACAGAAAAATATGCACATGTTACATTTTTCTTTGATGGTGGAAAAGAAGTTGAATATGATGATATGAAAAAAATATTGATTCCATCACCTAAAGTTGCTACATATGATTTAAAACCAGAGATGAGTGTATATGAAGTAACTGACAATTTTTTGAAAGAAGTAGGAAATTTTGATGTTACAATTATCAATTTAGCTAATGGTGATATGGTAGGACATACAGGAGTTTATGAAGCTGCAAAGCAAGCTGTTGAGGATATGGATAAGTGTATTGCTAAGATGTATGATAAAGTTTCTTCGTTAGGTGGGGTTATGATAATAATAGCCGATCATGGAAATTGTGATATGATGTGGGATGAAAATCACAATCCAGTTACTAGTCATACTACTAATCCTGTTCCATGTATTATAACTAAGGAAGGTATCGAAATTAATAATGGTAAATTAGCTGATATTGCCCCGACAATGTTAGAATTACTTGGCCTTCCAATACCTTGTGAGATGACAGGAACATCTTTGATTAAGAAGTAGTTATTATTTAAAGATATATTAATTAAAATAAGAAAATTAGTTTTAACTAATTTTTTTTTGAAAAAATGTTATAATTTAATTAGGTGATGATATGGAAGTAAAAAATAATTATAACGAATGTCTAACAAATCTAGCATGCTCAATTAGAAAATATTTTGGTCTAGATTACAAGCATAATACAATTGATTATATTGACAAATTATTGGAAGAAAAGAAACCTAAGAATGTTGTAACGATTCTTTTTGATGGAATGGGAGCTAATATTCTAAAAAGAACTTTACCAGAGAATGCATTTTTTATAAACAATATGTTGAAACCAATCACAACTGTTTTTCCAGCTACTACTGTTGCTGCGACAACAGCTATAATAACAGGACTTAATCCGGTTGAAAGTGGAATGCTTGGTTGGAATTCATATTATAAAGAAATTGATAAAATAATAACAACTTTTATTAATTGTGAAAAAGAAGATGAATTTTGTAGACCATTAGTAGAGGCAAAAGCATATAAAGAAGCGCATATGAAAACAAAGCCTATAACTGATGAAATTAATGAAAATGGATTATATAAAGGATACGTTATTTCGCCTTATGGAGGTACTCACTATCATGATTTAGATGATATGTTAAATAAAATTTCATCGCTTTGTGAAACAGATGAAAAGAAATATATTTATGCTTATGACCCTGAGCCAGATCATACTATGCATGAGCTTGGTCCTGATGATCAAGAAACTAAATATTTAATTTCGGAAAGAAATGATAAAGTCAAAAGAATGTGTGAAGACTTAGAAGATACCATAGTCTTTATTATTGCTGATCATGGTCATGTAAAAGTTGACAATATTTTCCTAAAAGATTATCCAGAAATATATGATTGCTTGAAGATGAATACTACAATTGAACAAAGAGCAGTTAATTTCTTTATTAAAGAAGGACGAAAAGAAGAATTTTGTGCACTTTTCAACAAAGAGTTTGGCAACGATTTTGATTTATACACAATGGAAGAAGTAATTAACAGCAAACTTTTTGGTGATGGAGAAGAAAATCCTATATTTCGTGATGAACTTGGTGATTATTTAGCCATAGCTAAAACAAATAAGACGCTTTTAGGTCCGGGGGATAACGAATTATATTCTCAACATGCTGGTTATACTGATGATGAAATATATGTTCCTTTAATTGTTGTAGATGAGGTGTAACATGAAAAAAATCCTGATTTTAATAATCATAGTTTTCTTAACTGGATGTGGAGAAAAAATAAACACTTGTAATATTAAAACAAATGAATTTGAGCAAAATTGGAAATATGTTTCCAAAAATGATGAATTGAAAGAAATTGAGTTAGATATAACATATGACAATTCTTTATTTGGTGAAATTGATAGTTTTGAATCATTAAACAGTAACCAAAAGGAAGTATTAAAGAATCAGATATTAGAAAAACTTGGTTTTGAAAAAAGCAATTATGAAGGTTTTAATATAGATATTGCTATAAATAAAGAGATAAAAGTTATGTCTAAGATTAATTATAAAAAAGCCGACAAAGAGCTATTAAAAAAGATAGGTATTGATTTTGATAAATCTAATATTAATGATATTCTTAAAGATATGAGATCAAATGGAGCAATATGCCAATAAAATATTTGGAAAATCATATAATTATGTTATAATAAAAGTGTAATTAGAGGTTTAAAATGAATAAAAAAAGGAAAGTACAACTAACAATTATTGTAATTTTAATGATATTACTAAGTTCATTCTTATTGTATACTTTGGGCAAATCAATTTATGATTTTGTTGAACGTACGCGAAAAAGTGAAGAGATAGTTGAAAAATTTAATGAAATATATGACATTGAGGGAACTAAGATAATTTTGTTTGCAAGTCCAACTTGCAAGTGGTGTAAGCAATTTGTTCCAGTTTTAGATGAAATTGCCGAAGAAAACAATTTCAAATATGAATATTTAGATGTTGGTTCACTTTTTGAAGATGATTTGAATAATATATATAATAAGATGAACATTAAATTTGAAGGAATTCCACACTTAGTTGTCATCAATAATAAAGAAGTCATAGGTGAACAAGTTGGTGCCCAAGATAAAGAAACAACCATTGAACTTTTAAGAAATGTCGGGATAATAGAAGGAGATGTTGAAGATGGGGAAAGTATATCCACTAGTAGCTAGGTTTATAGATAAATATCCATTTACTTTAGCATGGAGATTGAGAAGTCATTCTAAAGTATTAGAGAAGCATTTAAATCCGGGAGAAGAGATTTTTTACGCATTTGCTGGTCAAAAAAATGGATTCCTTTTCAGTACGAGTGTTATTCTTTTAACTAATAAAAGAATATTAATAGGAAGCAAAAGAATGGTTTTTGGTTATTTCTTAACTTCAATAACACCTGAAATGTTTAATGATTTTAAGATATCAAATTTGATTTTTTGGGGTAAAGTATACATAGATACCATTAAAGAATTTATAACTGTATCTGGTCTTCAAAAGAAGGCATTAATAGAAGTCGAGACTAATTTCTCAGAATATATTATAAAATATGGTAGTGAGGAACGTATAGCACGACTAAAAGCAAGACGTGGATAACGTCTTTTTTCTTGCAAAAAATCAAATGTTTTTATATACTATAATTGGAGGTAAAAAATGAAAAAGCTATTTTTTACATTGTTATTTTTGTTTTTTATTTATTTTTCATTGCAAGCATTGTTCTACTTCTTTGGCCCTGGGCATAGTGTCAATTATACTATTGATGGCTTTGATATAAAGGAAGAATATATTAATAAGCAAAAGAATGAGAGTCAAGCTTATAGTTTTGCTATAACTGATGGTGCAACTAATAATAAGTTTTATCTTCAAGTTTTTTCATATTTTGATAATCAGACTAAGGTAATAAAAGAAATAAAAAGTTATAAAGATGATAATTTTATTTGCATAATGCCAATTTTTATTGATGATAAATCACTAACAGATTTAATGTGCGCAAAATCAGGAATAATTTATAATTATAGTGAAATTAGAGAAAAAAATAGTGAGAAAGCAGAACTTTCAAATTTTTATAATTCATTGAGTAAGTATTTAACTAAAGAAAATCTTGAGAACAAAGATGTAAGAAATACAATTACCCTCTATAAAAATAACATGCAACCAAATTATTACTTTAGTTTAGTTTCCTATAAAGGATTTATATATGCTAATCCAACAAATAAATATATATATTCAAAAGATATATATGTTAATGATGTATATGACAATTACTTAAGTGCTTATGTCAATAAATATTTTGTAACAGTAAATTATGATGAGCAATATGGATTTACCAAAGTCTATATTTATGATATTACAAATGCCAAGGAGGAAGTAATAACTCTATCAAAAAGTATTGAAAAGAATTCATATATTCAAGGTGTGAATAAAAATTCACTTTATATATTTGATCGTGATAATAAAATTCAATATGAGATTGATACCGAAAATAAAAAAGTATTAGAAGTTGGAAATACGTCAATAGGAACTAATATTTATAGAGATGGTGCTTTTGTACGTGTAAGTGCATATGAGTGTGCTAATAAAGATATTCTCTTTGAAGAGAAGGAAGAAATGGTTGGTGATTACAAATTAGTAGCATCAACATCTGGATCTAAAACTGGTTATAGTTATTATGCTAAAAAAGTAAGCAACGAATATGAAATATATCGTGTAAATAACTTTAATAAAGATCAATATACGTATTTGTTTAATACAAAGTATATTAGTAAATTAATAGCATTAAATGATTATATTTATTATATGGAAGATGGATATATAAAGTATTACTCTGATAGTACAGGAATACGTACTCTAGCTTATAACAGTGAGCTCAATTTTAATCAGAACATAGAATATCAAATTATTTATCAAAAATAGCTTAAAAGCTATTTTTTTCGTTGAAAAATAAAAGATTAAAATGATATAATTAAGAGGGCGGTATATGTGGATGAAATATTAAAAATAACTGATTTAACATTTTACTATGATAATTTAAAATTGTTTGATCAAATGAATTTATTATTAAATTACGATGAGTGGTATACACTGATTGGAAAAAATGGGTGTGGGAAGACAACTTTAATCAAGATAATATCAGGACTTATAGATAATTATGATGGTGAAATTGAATTTAATTTTTTGAAATTAAATAAAGATAATTTATTTGAAATTCGCACTAGAATGAGTATACTATTTGGTAACGTTGATGATTTGATTGTTGAAGATAATATTTATGATGAGATAACATTTGAATTAAAGAATATGGATTATAGTAAAGAATTAATTGAGCAATCAATAGATGAAATTAATGCATATACGCGTATTAAGGATTTTATTAATAAAGAAATTTTAGATTTAACTCTAGAAGAAAAATATATATTAGTTTTAACATCAGCATTAATTATAAAACCCAAATTACTTGTGATTGATGAGACTTTTTCTAAATTAGACAAACATTTAAGGAAAAAACTATATGATATGATTGAATTATATCGTGAAGATAACAATCTTACTATTTTAAATATTACTCATAATTTAGAAGATAGTTTATTAGGTAACAATATTATTCTTTTAGAAGATGGTAAGGTAAAATTTAATGAAAGTGTAAAAAAAGTCTTTGATGATAAGTTGCTAGATGAAAATAGTGCGGATTTGCCTTTTGTAGTTGAATTGTCTGAGTATTTAAAACTATATGATGTAACTAAAGATAATCATTATGAACTTGAAGAGTTGGTGGATGCAATATGGAAATAAAAAATTTAGCATATAAAGAAGATTTTAAAGATATAAATTATGATTTTACTTCTAAAAAAATATATGGAATTATTGGTAATAAAACTAATACGACAATATTATTAGAATTAATTCGAGGTTTAAAAAAACCAACTTTTGGAAGTGTTGAAAAAGGTGACCTTAAAGTATTTATGTTCTTTGAAAATAGTGAGGATCAGATTTTTGAAGATACTATTAAAGAAAATATATTATATGGTTTAAACGAAGACGAGATTGAC
>CAMVNN010000025.1 GCA_947168865.1 uncultured Bacillota bacterium | reverse complement strand
TATCTTTAAAAAAAACATACTTTTTATGCCTAATTTTAATAAAAAATAAAAAAATTGTTAAAAAGTGTTGATTTTTGTAAAAAATGTGGTATACTAAATATAGTTAATAGATAACAGCACCGAGATTTTAGTAATAATCAATATTTTATATATTATTATTACAACATAATTACTAATACTAATTTATGTTATCTCATTCAAATTTTTATATTATTTTTTAAACATCAATAGTTAATTCTATTATGTTACAATTATGAATAATATATAATTTATTTCTTCGCTGTTTTATAATATCGAGCTATTAACTGAATGTACATTTGTGGATTCTTGATATTGATCTATATTATATCTGTCAAGTATAATTTATAGATATTTAACCACACGAAGAATATGTAGTTTGACAGACTTACATATTTTTTTGTGCCCTAAAATAGACTTTATCTTTTTATTATTTTAATATATAATTGTTAGAGGAGGATTGTATGAAGAAAGTATTATTATTTTTATTTACTCTTTTAATTAGTTTTACTTTAGTTGGATGTGAAGATAACAAAGGATTAAAAGGAAAACATTATGTAGAAATATCTGTTAAAGAATATGGTAAGATGAAACTTGAATTAGATGCAGATGTTGCACCAATTACAGTTGCCAATTTTCTTAAGTTAGTTGATGAAAAATTCTATGATGGCTTAACATTTCATCGCATTTTAAGCGGATTTATGATTCAAGGTGGAGATCCTAATGCAGATGGCACTGGTGGATCAAAAGAAACAATAGTTGGAGAATTCTCAGCTAATGGCCATGAAAATAATATTTCACATAAGCGAGGAGTAATATCGATGGCTAGAGCTAATTACTCTATGGATAGTGCAAGTTCTCAATTCTTTATAGTTCATCGAGATTCTACTTTTTTAGATGGTAATTATGCAGCATTTGGTCATGTTATATCTGGTATGAGTGTTGTTGATGCAATTGCTTTAGTACAACCAATTCCAGATAGTGATGGATTAGTTGCGAAAGAAAAACAACCTATTATTGAATATATTAAAGTAGTTGAAAAATAGTGAAGCAAGATTTAAGAAAAAAATATCTTGAAATAAGAAAGAATATTGAAAATCGTCCTAAAAGAAATAAACTGATATTTTATGAGATTTTAAATGAAACTAAGGATGCTTCATTAGTATTAACATATGTATCATTAAATGATGAAGTTGATACTTTTGAAATTATAAATGAACTTATTAAAACGAAAAAAATAGGAGTTCCTAAAGTAGAAAATGGTGTAATTAATTTTTACTTAATTAATTCACTAGAAGACTTAAAAAGAGGATCCTTTAATGTTTTAGAACCGATTACTAATAAAAGAATCTTTGATTTTTCGAATAGTGTTTGTCTTGTGCCAGGAATTTGTTTCAACACTTTAGGTTATAGAATTGGATATGGCAAAGGATATTATGATAGGTTTTTAAGTAGCTATAGTGGTTATTCAATCGGATTAACATATAAAGAATGTTTGATTGAAGATGAATTTCAAGATTCTTATGATGTTAAAGTAAAAAAGATTATTTGCAAATGAAAAATACTTCAATTGAAGTATTTTTTTATAGACACACGAAAGTATCATTTAAACATCTAAGGCAGCAAACACAATTTAAATTCATTGTGAAACAGCTATTTGTTGCTACATAAGGATTATCTCCTGTTTCTGTATTTGGTGCTAGAACACGGAAAGTACAACAACATCCATCTACTTTTTCTACACGAAATACATTTGATGTTTCGGTAACAGTAGGATCTTTTGATATTGGCATTGACCATGCTTCACCTGAACTGGTATATAGCATTACTGGTCTTGTATTATAATTGCAACTTGCAATTTGCATTCCTAAGAAACCACGATCGCATGTATCTAAACAGCTGTCAGAACAATCTGCATTTTGTTGTAACATACATATTACTGATAATATTTCACTTATGCATTGGCAACTATTAGAATTATTATTACACATATAATCCACCCCTTCTTATTTCATTAATAGGATATTCTTTCTATAAAATAAGGTGTGCATATTTAACCTATATTAAAAATTTTTTCAAATAATTAAACTTTAATGATATAATTAGAAAGGTGAATGTATGAGAAAAATTAAAATGATTTTAAATTATTTAAAAAAATATAAATTGTATGCATTTTTAGCTCCAATCTTGATTATTTTAGAAGTTATTATGGAACTTTTTTTACCTAATATAATGTCAAATATAATAAATATTGGAGTTGCAAATCAGGATGTAAATTATGTAATATTGAATGTGGCAATTATGATAGGTCTTACCATAATCGGATTTTGTGGTGGTTTAGGCAGTTGATATTTTGCTGCTAAGGCAAGTGAAAATGTCGCTGCTGATTTAAGAAAAGATGTGTTCTCGAAAGTTACGAGATTATCATTTTTGAATCTTGAAAAAATAAAGCCAGGGCATCTATTAACTGTTTTGACAGATGACATTTCGATTGTTGGTCATTTAATAATGATGGCACTTAGAATTTTGATACGTGTCCCAGTTATTTTCTTAGGTAGTATTATAATGGCTTTCTTCATTGATGTTAAACTATCTTTAATAATACTTATTTTTATCCCAATAGTTTTTGTTTTGGTATTTTTCATTTTGAAAAAAGCATTTCCTTACTTTAGTAAAATGCAAGATTGTGTTGATGAAGTTAACTCAATTGTACGTGAAAATGTAAGTGGAATTCGTGTTGTGAAATCATTTAATACTGAAGAAAAAGAAATTGGAAAATTTGACCGTACTAATAGAAAGCTCCTTAATACAACCTTAAAAGGAGTGAAAATAGTTACAATATCTATGCCAATTATGATGTTCGCGATCAATCTGTCAACTATTCTTATACTTTGGATTGGTGGAAATAGTGTAGTGAATGGAGAATTATTAATTGGTGACATATTTGCATTTAGTCAGTATACTGCGAATATTTTGACCTCAATAATGATGGCTTCTATGGTAATTATGATGGCATCAAGAAGTATAGTAAGTACTGAAAGAATCGTAGAAGTGCTTGATTCTAAAGAAGACTTTAAAGATACTAAAGATGTGATTAATATTGAAGATTTTCAAGGAAAAATCGAATTTAAAAATGTTTCATTTTCATATGAAGGTGGGACTGGGGATGCAGTTTTAAAAGATATTAGTTTCACTATAAATCCAAAAGAGAGAATCGCAATAGTAGGTGCTATAGGCAGCGGTAAATCGACTTTAGTAAGTTTGCTACCAAGATTTTATGATGTTACATCTGGTGAAATTTTAGTTGATGATGTACCTATTAAAAATATTAAATTAGCATCTCTTAGAAAAAATATTGGATTTGCTTTTCAACAAGCATTTATATTTTCTAAAACAATAAAAGATAATATTTCTTATGGTAATACTAAAGCATCAATGGAAGAAATTGAGCTTGCGTCGTCAATAAGTGCTGCATCTGAGTTTGTTGAGAGTAAAGAGGACAAATATGATTATATATTAGAGCAAAGAGGAGTCAATTTGAGCGGCGGTCAAAAACAGAGAATTGCAATCGCGAGGTCTATTTTGATTAATCCTAAGATTTTGATTTTGGATGATTCTACTAGTGCTGTTGATGTTAAAACAGCTAAATTAATTAAAAAGGGTTTAGAAGAAAATAAAAAATGTACTACAATTATTATTACTAGCAGAATATCTGAAGCCTTAGATGCAGATAAAGTCATTGTTTTAGATGATGGTAAATTGGTAGGATTTGATACTCCTAAAAATTTGTTAAAAAATAACAAATATTATCAAGATATATATAATTCCCAATTGAAGGAGGAAGCATAATGGAGAAAGAACATAAAAATAGTGTGAAGACACTCCTTCGCTTGTGGAAATTCTTAAGTAATTTTAAAGGCAGAATTGTACTTGTAATAATCTTAAATATAATTGCAACAGCAGCTACGATAATAGGGCCATTACTAGCAGGTAATGCAATTGATGATTATATCGCAGTTTCTAATTTAGAAGGATTAAAATCATTATTATATATATTACTAGGTATCTATATAGCTAATTCTATATTTACTTGGCTTGCTAGCTATGGTATGGCTAAGATATCTGAATCTACTTTATATCAAATAAGAAAAAAGCTATTTGATCATTTAGAAAAATTGCCAATTTCTTATTTTGATAGAAATAAAAAAGGTGATATCATGAGTAGGTTTACTAATGATATCACAGTTATAAGTGAGGCTTTGACAGATGCTTTGATGCAGATATTGAGTAGTGTGATTACAATTATAGGATTAACTTATATCATGTTTAGGGTTAACTGGGTTTTAGCTTTAGTTACACTTGCAACGGTACCTATATTCTTTATATTTGCATATAAGTTAGGTGTTAAATCTGGAAAATTATATAATAAGCAAAGAAAGTCTTTAGGAAAATTAAGTAGCTATAGTGAAGAAATGTTTACTGGCATGAAAGTTGTTAAGAGTTATGTTGGAGAAAATAATGCTATCACTGAATTTAATAAAAATAATGAGGAATTGAGAGATACTTCTATTAAGGCACAGGTAGTTGGAAATTTGATAATGCCACTTAATGGCTTTGTTGGAAATCTAGGTCACATCTTTCTAATAGCAGCTGGTTCAATAATGGTTGTAAATGGTAATTGTACTATTGGAACTATCTTGGTTTTCTTAAAATACTCTAATATGTTTAGAAGACCAATTAATCAACTTGCATCTTTATTTGCAGGTGTTCAAAATGCTTTAGCTGGTGCTAATCGTGTATTTGAAGTTTTAGATGTTGAGACTGAATTTACAGATGAGAATGATTCTTTACCATTTACTAGTGTCCTTGGACATGTCAAATTTACAGATGTTTCTTTTTCATATGTAAAGGATAAGCAAATATTGAAAGACATTAATTTAGAGGCCAAACCGGGAGAAACAATTGCCTTAGTTGGTCCAACTGGAGCAGGAAAAACGACAATTGTAAACTTGTTAACTCGATTTTACGATATTGAGGAAGGAAACATTTACATCGATGGAATGGATATACATGATGTCAAGAAACAAGATCTTCGTAGGCGTATTGGTTTAGTATTACAAGATACATATTTATTTAAAGGAACAGTTGCTGACAACATAAGATATGGTAATGATGATGCTACGATGGATGAAATAGTAGAAGCATGTAAACAAGCTCAAGCACACTCGTTCATTCATAGATTACCAAATGGATATGACACGATTGTTGAAGAAGAAGGTGCAAATTTTTCTCAAGGGGAACGCCAACTTATTTCGATTGCTCGTGCAATTCTATCTAATCCTGAGATTTTAATCTTAGATGAAGCAACTAGTAATATTGACACTAAAACTGAAAAAAATATCCAAGCCGGAATGAAAATCTTAATGAAGGGTAGAACATCTTTTGTAATTGCTCATCGCCTTTCGACGATTCGTGATGCTAATGAAATTTTAGTTATAAATAATGGTCAAATCATCGAAAGAGGAACACATAAAGAATTACTAAAAAATGGTAAATTTTACTCAAAACTTTACAATAGTCAGTTTGAAAAATAAATATATTGAAAATACTTTTCAATTTGTGTTATAATATAAAAGAATAGGAGGGGCTCATAATGATGAATGATGACATTGAAATATTAGATGATTTTTCTGATGGCCAAAATCAAGGAAATAATTCTGTGATGCCAAGCAATAATCAAAGTGTTGGAGCAACTCCAACTCAGAATGCTGATAATGCTTATCAGCCTAATGTTGGACCAAGTGCACCTTCGAGTAGCCCAAAAAGCTTATGGGATGTAGAAATGCCGACTGCAGCACCAATTCAGCAGCCTGTAGGAACTCCACAAGCACCAATTCCTGCTTTTGAACCAGTTATGCCTCAAGCACCGATTCCTGCTTTTGAACCGGTTGCGCCTCAAGCACCAAGTTCTACTCCAGAAGTGCAAGCTTCGGTTCCTGCTTATGAATCAGTGAGCGAATTTGACAAAATGGTAAGTGAGGCATCAAATATTGATTCTAATCCTGGAGTAAATGATAGTTTGTTATATCAACCTCCAACAAAGCAACCAGATGTTCCTGTAGCACCTAATAATCAATCATATGATAATGGGTTTAATAGCAATGAATATGCTGGTGATGCTAATAATGATTTGGTTCAATCAAACAATCAAGATTTGACTATAACGGCAGTTTATCCTAATGGTTTAGCTGTTGATAAAAATGAAGAGATGGAAAATACTCAAGTCATAAAGCCAAAGAAAAAAAGTAGCAGTGACTTGCCACTTATAATTATAGTTGCAGTTTTGGCTATAACTTTTGTAGTATTATTAATTGTATTGTATTTATAAAAGGACGTAGTCCTTTTTTTTTGTAAAATAATGTTGATAAAATACAATTCAATTGATATAATTAATTTGAAAGGAGTGTATAAAATGAAATATTGTTCTAGTTGTGGATCACAAATACCAGAAGGAGTTTCTTTTTGTCCAAACTGTGGAGCACCAGTTGAAGCTCAAACTAATGGTCAACCACAAAATAATGTTGAAATGAACAATCAACCAAACAACAATCAAACTGTTGTTAACCAACCTAACTACCAAAATAATAATCAAAATATGGGAGGACGTCCTACTGTTCAAAATAGAAACATTGGCGTAGCAATTCTATTATCAATTGTTACATGTGGAATTTATGGTATTATTTGGTATATAAATTTGGTTAATGAAGTTAATACTATATGTAATGATGATAAATCAAGTCAATCCGGTGGAGTAGTATTCTTACTTACTTTAGTTACGTGCGGAATTTATGGTATTATTTGGTTTTATCAAGCTGGAAAAAGAATGTTTAATGCTGGTCAAAAATATGGAATGCAAATTTCTGACAATTCAACACTTTATTTGATTTTAGCAATTTTTGGACTTTCAATTGTTGATTATTGTTTAGTTCAAGCTGATTTAAATAAATTTTCAGTACAATGAAAAAAAGAATCAATAATGTATTAAAAGCAAATTTAATTTTGCTTTTAATTTTATTTGGATATTATTTTATAAATAAATATACTGGTTTTTATATTCCATGTTTATTTCATGAAATTACGGGATTAAAATGCCCTGGATGTGGGATTACCCATTTAGTTTTTGATTTACTCAATTTTAGAATAATTGAAGCGTTTTATGATAATCCACTCGTGTTTATTTATCTTCCATTTATAATTATGTATTACTTTTATATGATTTATCTTTATATCTATGATAAGAAAGATAAAATCATATCAAAGATACCTAATTATGTATGGGGATTATTAATAACAATAACAATTTTATTTGGAATCCTGAGAAATTTATAAAAAAATATAGTAGGAATACTATATTTTTTATTAATTTACAAGTAAAAAAACAAATGTTATAATTAAAAAGGTGATGATATGCATAAATTTGTCATAAATGATTTTGAAGGACCAATGGATCTTCTTTTGCATTTAGTTCGTCAATCAGATATTGATATTTATGATATCAATCTTGTTGATTTAGTAAATCAATATTTAGATTTTATAAATGAGATGGAAAAATTAGAACTCAATGTTGCTAGTGAATATATAGTTATGGCAGCTGAATTAATTGAATTAAAATCTAAATCGCTATTACCTCGTCAAGATGAGAATAATGAGGAAGAAACTGATCCTAGGGAAGAATTAATTAATCGATTAATAGAATATAAAAAATATAAAGAGATTACTAATGATTTCAAAATTTTAGAAGAAGAGAGAAAACAATATTTTTCTAAAGAACCAAGTAGCTTAAAAGATTACATTGTTAAGAAAGAAGAAAAAGGAGATATTACTTTACTTCTAAATGCTTTTAATGAATTCATGCTTAAGAAAAAAGATGAAAATATTGTTACTAAAACAACTATTAAAGAGTATTCGATAAAAGAAAGAAGTAGGGAAATCAAAAAGATAATCAAGTCGAAGAAAAAAGTTGAGTTCAAAGAACTATTTGACAATTTATCTAGAGATTATATCATTGTTACTTTTCTAGCTCTACTTGAAATGTTTAAATTAGATGAAATAAATATCATTCAAGAGGGTAATTTTAATAATATATATATTACAGGAGGTTCAAGTGAAAGCGATAGTTGAGGGATTAATATTTATATCCGGAGATGAGGGAATCACCAAAGAACAGTTAATTTCCATTTTAGAAATATCATTTGATGATTTGAACAAGTACTTAGATGAACTTATAAATGACTATAATAATAATGATAGAGGAATGCAAATTAAACTATTTGGTAATGTCATTAAAATGATGACAAAAGAAATTCATAAAGAATATTATCAGAAATTAGCTAATTTAGATGATGAAACCATTTTAAGTCAAGGAGCTTTAGAAACTCTTGCTATTATTGCTTATAATGGTCCTATTACTAGAGTAGCAGTTGATCAAATAAGAGGAGTTAATACATCATATTTAATAAGGAAATTATTAGATCGAGATTTCATTAAAGATGTAGGTAGAAGTGATGCTCCAGGAAGACCAACATTATATGAAATAAGTGATAAATTTTTAGATTATTTTGGTTTATCTAGCTTAGAAGAATTACCTAAGATAAGTGTTGATAACTCTGAAGAAGAAATTGATCTATTTAATTCAAAATATACTGAAGAATAAGCTTAAAGCTTATTTTTTATTTACATATTAATAATTTATGTTATAATTAAATATGTAATGCCGGCCTGGCGGAATGGTAGACGCACTGGACTCAAAATCCAGCGATAGCAATATCATGAGGGTTCAAGTCCCTTGGCCGGTACCAAATTGAAATAAAACTCGAGGGACACTCGAGTTTTTATTTTGTTTTAATTTTTTCGTGGTATAATCATAATAGAAAGTAGGAGAGTATATGAACGAAATGAATAATGGGGAAAATAATAATCAAAATATTGAACAACAAAACACGAATCAAAATAATGTTGTAGAGCCAGTTCAACCACAATATGTTCAACCAGAACAACCAGTTAATAACCAAGAACCACCAAAGAAAGAAACAAAGAAAAGTTATTGTGGCTTATTAATCGTGTTTATGTTTATCTCTTTATTACTTGCAGGATTTATTGTTTATGATAAAGTAATTAAGAAAGAAGAGCCAGTAAAACAAGGTGAAAATAATGATCCTATCAAAGAAGAAATTATTGATAAATTTTACGATACGTATGATGAGAATTCTATAATACTAAAGGGTTTAGAAAATAATGGTTACATGTATGCTGTTGAATCTATTTCAGGATTAAAAGATAAATCAGTTCAAAAAATAATTAATGATAAAATAAAAGATTATGGTGAAAAAACTTATGATGATTTAGAAATTAAAGGGGCAAAAAATATTGTAAATTGTCATTTAACAACTTATGCGAATTTTAACAATTTGTTGTCACTTAAAGCTACTCAGAATGACAGCCATTGCAATAAAAATTTAAATTTAGATTTAAATACTGGCAATATTTTGAAAATAGAAGATTTATTTATTCCTAATGCAGATATAGAAAAAATAGTTTTGACTACTGGTATTCGAACAATATATAACGAAGATGATGAATTTGAAGAACCGAAGACATTAGTTGGGATAACAGAGGAAAAATTAATAGAAGAAATTAAAAACAAAAAATATGATTTCTATTTTGATAATTTAGGAGTTTATATTGAAACAGAATCAGAAGAAACAATTAGAATTTCAATAGCTGATAATCTTGATAATTTTGTTTACTTTGATAAATATAAAGGAAATGAATTATTTGAAGATAATTCAATAGGTAAAAAAGGACTTAGCATTAATGCTGAAGGCGACTTTATTACTAAATTATCAAAAAATGCTTATATTGATGTGCTTTCTTGGGGAATTTTTACCTCAAGTCCAACAGGAGTTAAGAAAGCTCTAGTTGAATATTTAGAAAGCAAAGCTGGAAATGCTACTGATGGCTCTGTAAAAATTATTACAGGTGATCTTGATTTAAGCTATAAATTTTATGAAAATTCTAAGTCAACTATGGAAGTACTAGCAAGTTATCCACAGTTAACTATTTGCAAGGCTACAAGCGATTATATTCATAGTAAAGAGTTCAAGACAATGGTGATAAATTCACGTTTTAGTGAACTAGGCATGGGAGAAGACTATTTGTTTTTAGAAAATCTTAATTGCGAAGAATTGCCTAATTTTGCAATTTATTATACTGATAATAGTTACAAAATATATGATAATGTTAAAGATATTTTTGTAGAAGACTTTGATGTGGATAAATACTTAAAAGAAAATATTTATGACAAGGCATATACAATTGATTATGATCAAGCAAAAGCAAATGAAATGCTTGGTAGTAATATTACCTATGGTCTAAATTATTATTTAACTAGTTATGGTATTCAACTTAAAGGCTACGAATTAGATAATAATAAAGTTCATTCTTATGACAGTCGTTGGTTCTTTAAAAATAATGTAGATGTTTATAATCATTTAAGAATATTTGATGATTTAAAATTTGAAAGGTAAAATTCAGCGATAGCAATATCATGAGGGTTCAAGTCCCTTGGCCGGTACCAGATTGAAATAAAACTCGAGGAGCACTCGAGTTTTTTATTTGTTTTAATTTTTTCGTGGTATAATCATAATAGAAAGTAGGAGAGTATATGAACGAAATGAATAATGGGGAAAATAATAATCAAAATATTGAACAACAAAATATGAATCAAAATAATGTTGTAGAGCCTGTTCAGCAACAATATGTTCAACCAAAACAACCTGTTAATGAAACACCAAAAAAAGAAGAAAAGAAAAGCTATTGTGGCTTATTAGTTGTATTTATGATTATTTCATTATTGCTTGCAGGATTTATTATTTATGACAAAGTAATTAAAGCTGATGAACCAAATATTATTAATGATAAAACAAATTGTCAAGTGGAAAAAAATGTGAGAGAACTTGCTAAATTTGATGATAGCCAGTTTAGCGAGCAGGATAATGTTAGATATAATGATCGAGACTATTTAAAAGTTTTGACATATAAAAACAATGATTTAACCATTGACTTTAGAATTTATTTTGACCTCATAACTCAAGACACAAGCATTGGTTATAAAAAAGGGCAAACACGAGCTAGATTTTACATAAATGGGGTATATATGTATGAAGTCATAAATTTTGAAGAGGAATATTGTTTGAGTGGTAATCCTAAATGTTTTGAAAAATATGGAAATTTAGAAGAAGTATTTGGAACTAGAGATAGTATTGAATCTAGTGTTTCTGAAGTAGTTGATTTGTTGAAATCGACATTTGGTACAATTAAAGGTGATAAGTATTATCTGTACATGAAAAATGATGGCATAAATACTGCTTATGGAACAGCATTTATATTTATAAATGAAGAAGGTAAGATACTTAGTTCAGATATCGAAACCATATATCCACCATATTTAACCGCTGATATTAGTTTTTCAAACGACTGTAAATTATTTCAATATTTTGAAAAAGAAGAAGACGATCCTGAAACTATGAGGCGAGGACGTTATTATATAGGTGAAGATTCAATATATTATTTCAATGTACATGGACAAGATCCTGATTATGATATATGCTATGATAAAACTACATATAAAATGTCATCTGTTTGCGAACATTATTTAACTGATGAATATAAGATAACTATCAATAATAATAAAGTAATAAATGAAAAAGTTAATGCTTGTTATGTTGATATGAGCCCATTGTATGGATAAAATAAAAAAACATTATGTGAACTGCACCCCTTAGAGTAGACATTAAATAAAAAAAACAGTTTTGAAAAAAAT
>CAMVNN010000024.1 GCA_947168865.1 uncultured Bacillota bacterium | reverse complement strand
GAAAGGAGTTGAAAAAATGTCATTCATTGAAGTTAAAAACATTAGTAAAACATTTAAAGTTGCTAAAAGAGGAAGTGGTTTAAAAAATGGAATTAAATCATTCTTCAAAAGAGACTATATTACTATTGATGCTGCTAGTGATATAAGTTTTGAAATGGATAAGGGTGAAATTGTCGGTTATATTGGACCAAATGGTGCGGGCAAAAGTACGACAATTAAAATCCTTAGTGGCATCTTAGTTCCAGATTCAGGTACGGTTAAAGTAAATGGATTAGTACCTTGGATTGATCGGAAAAAATATGTTTCTAATATCGGAGTTGTATTTGGTCAAAGAAGTCAATTATGGTGGGATATACCTGCAATTGATACATTCGATCTATTAAAAGATATGTACAAAATTGATGATAAGGTTTATGAAAAAACAAAAAATGAACTTATCTCACTTTTGAAAATTGAAGATGTTGTAAAAGTACCAGTAAGGCAATTAAGCTTAGGTCAAAGAATGCGTTGTGAAATCGCGGCTTCACTTTTACACAAACCAAAAATACTATTTTTAGATGAACCAACTATTGGTTTAGATGCTGTATCTAAGAAGATTGTTCGTGATTTTGTTAAAAAACTAAATAAAGAAGAAAACACAACAATCATCTTAACAACTCATGATATGAGTGATATTGAAGCCCTTGCTAAAAGAATTATTTTAATTGGAAAAGGAAAAATTCTTTATGATGGTACGCTTCAGAAATTAAAAAATAGATTTGGAAATAATAAAAAAGTAGTGATTACTACTTCAAATAGATTAAATAATATAAATAAAAAGGGAATTATAAGTCATAAAAAAACAGAAATAGGTTATGAATTCATAATTGATGCTAATCTATTAACAATTAATGAATTTTTAAAATATTTGGGCACTAAAATCGAAATAGAAGATGTTGATATTGATAATGTTGGAATCGATGATGTAATAATTAAAGCATATGAAGAGTATGATCTATGAAAGCAATAAAAAGTATATTTAGGTTAAATTTCTTAAATGATCTACAATATCGATCTCAAGCATTGGCTGGAATAGCCGCTCAATTTTTCTTCGGTTTTGTATTTATTATGGTATATGTTGCTTTTTATGAATCGGGCAATACAGAAAAAGTTCCAATGCCACTATATCAATTAGTCAGTTATTTATGGCTAAATCAAGCATTTTTTGCACTTGTTTATATATGGACTAAAGAAAAAGATTTAATATCAATGATAAAAAATGGTAATGTTGCTTACGAACTCGTTCGTCCAATTAACTTTTATTTTAAATGGTATGCAACAATGATTGCCAAAAGGGTATCAAGAGTATTACTTCGATTTTTTCCAATATTATTAATTGCTTATTTTTTACCAAAACCATTTAATTTAATATTACCAAGTAATTTTGAAACATTTTTGATATTTATTTTATCTTTAGTATTATCAACATTTTTAGTAGTTGCAATTAGTATGGTATTACATATGATTACATTTTTTACTCTCAATGAAAAAGGTGTTTTAGAAATATTTATGTCAGTTAGTGAAATACTAGCTGGTGGAACAGTTCCACTTGTTATGTTTCCAACATTCTTATATAAAATTGCATATGTTTTACCATTTAGGTATACTTGTGATTTACCATTTAGAATATATACAGGAAATATTTCAATAAGCAATGCTATTCCTGATATAATTGGAAGTTTTATTTGGATTATAGTTGTTGTTTTAATTGGATATTTACTCACTAGGAAAGCTTTAAAGAAAGCTGTTATTCAAGGAGGTTAAGATGAAACTATATTTACATGCGATGCGTCTACATTTAAAATCATTACTTGAATATAAAGCTTCATTTATATTTGGTTTATTTTCACAAGTATTTGTATTTTTTAGTTATTATTTTATAATTTTGGCATTATTTAATAAATTTGATAATATTAAAGGATTTTCTTTATATGAAGTATTACTAACATTTGCAATAATTCAATTTGGATTTTCAGTTAACGAAATATTTGCTCGTGGAATCGATCAATTTGATGATTTAATAGTTGATGGATCATTTGATAGACTATTAATTAGACCACAGCCAATAATACTTCAAGTTTTGTGCACTCAAATTGCTTGGATAAGAATATCTAGAACAGTTCAAGCAATAATTGTTTTAGTAATAGCCCTTATTAATTTAGATATTGCTTGGAATATTGAAAAAGTAATAGTATTAATCCTAATGTTACTTAGTTCAATTATGATTTTCTTTGGAATATTTCTTCTGATGGCTTCTTATTGTTTTATAACGGTCAAAGGATTAGAAGTAAGAAGTGTATTTACAGATGGTGGAAAACATATGGCTCAATATCCAATAGGAATATTTAGAAAGGGATTTATATTTATTTTTACATATATAATTCCATATGCATTTGTTAATTATTATCCACTTTTATATTTCTTAGGCAAAAGTGATAATAAATTTTATATGATTAGTCCATTAATAGTACTTTTATATTTAATAATTCCTTTTTGTGCATTTAAAAAAGGTGTTAAAAAATATGCTAGTACAGGATCATAAAAAAAGAGATTTTAAAATCTCTTTTTTATTTACCAATTTTCTTTTTCAAATAAGTAAGCACTTACAATATCATATTCAACATTGTCATATTCGAATGCATTATTATTCATTTTCCAAGAAACATATTGAAATTCTTTTGGCTCATTTGGGATTAAATCATAGCTAGATACACTATCTATATTTACTAATTTACCATTATTATAAAATTTAGCTAATATAGTTGCTGAGTAAATTTTATTAGCAGTTTTATTTGTAATTGTACCATCAATCCAACCTAATACATTGTTTCTTTCGCTAGCAATCTTTACATCAATATCATCCTTAGTAATATTGAGATCAGTATAATAATCATCGATTTTTTTAGCATCAAATGTCATCTTATAATTAAATATATCATCATCAGCTTTTAATTCACTTCGCAACTCAATAGTAAATTCTTTATTTGGTTTTATGACATAAGCATTTTCATAGTTATTTTTAACTTTATAATTTTCACTATCATAGAGGTCTAGATTAACTTTAATATTAACAGGAAAATCGTTATTGTTTTTGCCATAAATAACAATATAATCACCAAATTCATTGCCATTTGTATCAATCCCACCATCTGTTCCTTTTCCCATGAAGACATCTAATATTTCAATGTTTTTATTTATATCATTTTCTTTTTCTGGCAACACTTTGGTATCAGGGCTTATTTGCAAATATTTTTTTTCTGGTTTTGGATAAGCAATATAAATGTCGCTTCCTTTTTCCAATTCTATAACTGTTGGTGGAGTTAAGTGTTGATTTTTAGTAAATCTTATTACTAAAAATGTTATTCCAGCAATAATTAATATAGCTATAACTATAATAATTATTATTACAAATACAGGAATTTTAGTTTTTTCTTTATTATTTGCTCCACAATTAGTGCAGAATTTTTCATTAGGTCCCAAGTCTTTACCACAATTATTACATTTCATAAAACACCTCTTTATTATAAATAAATTATAACATTTTTAGACAAAAAAAAGAAGAATTACTTTGCTGTTTCTTCTTTTTTCTTTTTCTTCTTGCAATATAAAGTATTAACAATTTTTACTTTTTTACCAATTTTAGTCGTAAATTTTTTTCTTACACCTTCTGGCAATCTTCTTTTAACAACTTTCATAAATTCCCTCCGGGAATAATTATATCATTTTTTTATAAAAGTGTTAATAGATTTATTTTATTTTTGATTTGTGTTATAATTTAAATAGGTGATAAATATGAAAAATGATAATGAATTAGGAAAAATTACTAATGAGCCAAAAAAAACTAAGACTCCTAAATGGGTGATTGTTTTAATCGTTATTGGGTGCTTATATTACATAGTACCAATAGGATTATTTACATTTGCAATATTAACAGATAATTTTTCGGTTGAATATAAAGTCTTAGATGATGGATCAATTAATATCGACAAAAAGAAACTAACGATTCAAAAAGATGTTAAAGGTTATTATAATGAGGCAAAAGAAGCATATTACATTGAGGGTAAGATAACAAATAACACCAATAAAGATTATAATGGTATCGCAATTAACTATTATGTATATAATGAAGCAGGAGAGATATTGGGTGAAGCTTCAAATTATATCCAAAAACTAGGACCAAAGAAAACTTGGAATTTTAAGCTTATTTATGATAATGTAGATGCTAAAGATGTTGTCAGATTTGAATATAATCCTAGTTATTAGTTTACAAACTAAATAAAAATGTTATAATAAAAGTGTTTAGATTCGAAGAGGCTTCATTAAGAATGCCTCTTTCGTTTTTTGAGGAAGTGTTTTTATGAATGAAATATTCTTGAGTATTTTTAACGAAAATGATAAAGAATTATTGATTAATTATTTTAAAAAATTAAATGAATCAATAAAACTAAGTAAAAAAGAAACTAAGAGTTTTAATGAAGACTTTGAAAAGGCAATTATATATTATTCTAAAACAAAAACTATAGAAGAAATACTTAAAATACTTTCTTTAGATAATCTAGGAGACATATATTATAAGAAACCAACCAATTGGTATCCTTTAGATAATTCAGCTAAAATATATCCGCTTTCAATGAAAAAAGACTGGATGAGTGTATATAGATTATCATATTATTTAAAAGAAGATGTTGTTCCTGAAATACTTCAAATAGCACTTTTATTCACGATGAAGCGTTTCCCAACATTTGCAACATCAATTAGAAAAGGTTTTTTCTGGAATTATATCGATGGTATTAGAAAAAGATTTAGCATAATTGAGGATAATGTAATACCTTGTAGCTATATTAATATTTCTAAGGTTGGTAAACAATCATTCAATGTTTTATATTATAAAAATCGTATTAGTGTAGAAATTTTTCACACCTTGGCAGATGCTTATGGAGGAATTACATTTTTATCAACTCTTGTTTCAGAATATTTTAAATTACTAGGTCAAAAAATAGAATATAATGATATTGTTTTAAATATAAATGATAGTGTTCAAAAAGAAGAAATTAAAGATGAATTCATCGATAAAAAAGTAGACTCTAAAAAAGGGAGCTTAATTGATAGTAAAGCTTTATCAATAGATGGAAAATTGTCTAAAATAAGTCCTTGTCAAATAATTCATTTTGATCTTGATTTAGCTAAATTAAAAGATTTAACTCATAAGCATGGAATAACTTTAAATGAACTTATGCTAAGCTTTATTTTTATCGTGTTATCACATTCTACTAGTAAGGAAGGCTATATAAAGATTCAAGTTCCTGTTAATATGAGAAAGTTTTATAAGTCACGAACTTTAAGAAATTTCTCACTTTATAATAATATTAGTTTAAAAAGAAGCGAGATAACTTCTTTGGAATCAGTGATTAAAAAAGTTAAATATCAAAGTCAAGAAAAATTGAGTAAAAATAAAATAAATGAAGTTATGGTTTATTCAAATAAATTGGTTAGATCACTAAGAATTGTTCCACTTTTTATTAAAAGACCGATTGCAAATTTTATCTATGGATTTATTGGTGATAAAGCTTCAACTACTGTTTTATCTAACTTGGGAGTCATTCCTTTACCTAAGAGTATTTCAGATAATATAAAAAGTGCTGATTTTGTTCTAGGAACTACAATAAGAAATAAAGTGTTATTTTCATTAATAACACTTAATGATATCGTGACTTTATCTATATCTAAATTCACAACTAATGCTGCTATTGAGAATGGTTTATATAATATTTTCAAAGAAAATGATTTAATATTAAGAATTCATGGGAGTGAAAATTATGAAAATAGAAAATGATTATCCAGAAATAAAAGCCAAGATAAATCGATTTTTATTGATAAGAAAGATAATATTACTAATATTTTTAGTTTCTATTATTACAGTAGTGATTGTTAATCTATCTGTCGGTGGAAAACTTTGGATGCTTTATGTAATAGGTGGCGAAATAATATTCTATTTTGCATTCATAAATTATCCATTAATAGACAATTCATTGGTTAAAAGAGTAACTGTGACTCTATTTCTAATATGTGCTTATCTTTATTTAATTGATTTTATAAATAACACAAAATGGTCTTATTTTGTTATAAGTATAGTAGCATTTAGTATTATACTAATCCAATTATTGATATTTTTCTTGGGAATTAATTATCAAAAAAAGAAACTTATTCCTCTTTTTCTAACATCAATAGGATCACTTACATATTGTATTTTATCTATATTCAAAGTTGTTAAAATTAACTGGGCAATTATAGTACTAGGATCTCTAAGCTTAGCAGCACTTTTAATACTTTTCATTTTCTATTATAAAAGTGTTACAATAGAACTTAAGAAATATTTTAATCTAAAATAATTGGAGGAATTATGTTTAAAAAAGCCATTAAGAAAAATTTAAATTATACGAGACCACTTTTTACCGGGGAAAGGCTATTTAATGATACTAAAGTAAATTCTGGAATAAGTTCATTCATTATCTTGAACGATGAAGGATATATTTTAACTTGTAAACATGTTGCTGAAAAAATAATTGAAGCTCATGAGTTGGAAGAAAAATATCATAAATATTTAGAAGAAATAAAAGGAAAAACAGTTAAAGAATTAAAAGAATTAGAAAAAAAATATGATTATGACGAAAATAAATTAGTTCAAACTAGAAATGTTTTTATGAATTGCTTTGAAAATGGTTTTTTAGAACAACTAATATTTCATAAAGATTATGATTTGGCCATCATAAAATTTTCACATTTCGATGCAGTTAATACTGATGTTTTTCCCACTTTTACCGATAAAAATATTGAAGCAGGAGAATCTGTTTGTAAGTTGGGTTTTCCTTGGCCTATATATGATTGTTTCAATTATAATTCTAAGACAAATAATATTGAAATAAAAAATGATGCATCATTTATGACACCAGCATTTCCAATTGATGGAATGATCACAAGACTAATCAATGACGAAAACGGAAATGAATTTGCTTTTGAAACGAGCACCCCAGGGTTGAAAGGTCAAAGTGGAGGACCAGTATTTGATACAGATGGTAATGTTCTAGGAATTCAATCTGCCACAACAAGCTTAGATTTGATGTTTGATATTGATACTAATGTGATTAGAAGTAATAAAGAAGTACATGTATCTGAAAAACAATTCATTAATCTTGGGATTGCTATATCTTCAAAAGCAATAATGAAGTTTTTAGATGATAATAATGTAAAATATAATAAGAAGTGATGCAATGTCACTTTTTTATTTACTTTTCATGAAAAAAGTCTTATAATATGCGCTTTAAAGGGGGAATAATCATGGAACCAAGTCCAATTGATTATCTAGAACAAGGGAAAATAGAAATTTTAGATCAAATATTTGGTTATGATCTTGATAGACTTATAGAAGATATTAGAAATAATCCAAGAAGAAATAAAATAGTAAGAGGGTTTCTTCCAAGAATAAAAGAAATAGATCCATATTTTGTATTTGGAATTATATATGATATGGAAGAATATAAGGAACTTGTAAAAAAAATAATGTTTGATAACTGTATAGACTTAAATGATGAAGAATTAATAAACATGTTAAATAATAGTTCATTAGGTCTTGAATATTTAAATCAAAGATTTGATGCAATTATTATGGAATTTAAAAATGATTTGGATTTCTTATTCGAGTATATGTTTAATAATTTTAATAAATGTAAAAATTTGATAGAAAAATTAAAAAATTATCCTGATTTAAATATAAGATTTTTATTTATGACTTATATGATTAAATATGAAGGAAGAAAAATACCACATATATATGATGACATAACAAAATATTTAGTTAGTATCTGTGAGCCATATGAACCAAAATTAATGGATATGAGTAAAGTTACAATGCTAGCTAAAACTGCTTTTGATGTTAGAAATATAAGTTTATTTAAAGCATTAAAAGAATATATATTTAAAACATATCCAGCAAATAATTTGGCCGAATTGCTATTATGTGGTGACTTTGATTTTGGAACACTTAAAGTTACACCAAATAAAAGAGGAATCAAAGAATTTGAAAGGGATGCAACAAGGTATTTCACTAAGGCTTCTAGTTGGAGACTACAAATACTAAAAAATTATTCAAGAAATGTTTCAAAAGAATTATTGGAGCAATTTAAAAAATATTTATTGTTATTTCAAAAAAATGGAGAAATTGATTCCAATTATGAACATTTAGATACATATGGATTAACTAGATTACTTGAAACTTATGTTGATAAGTATTTAGAACTCAGTCATGATAAAACTCATGAATTTGTTGCTAAAGGATCAACTGCTTCTTGCTATAGAATAGGAGATTTTAGTTTTAAATTAGTACGAACAAAATGGTCGTATGAACAAACTATATGTCCTAATATATATCTAGCATTACCAAATTTAGAAGAAGATTACATTCGAAAGGAAAATGGAGTTGTTGAAGCAGGAATTGAAGTGCAGAAGTTTTTAAGAAGAAATGCTAAAAATGTTCCTGATGAGATTTTTAAACTATTTAATGAAGAATTAAATAGATTAGGTTATTACTCAACTGACACCTTAATAAATGGTGGCTGTGGTGATAACACGAGACTTTTAGATTCTTATTTAGAAGCTGGAGTTGAAGTTCCTGATTGGTTTAAAGAATATCCACTAGTACTAGTTGATCGTGATCGCATATATTCACTTAAAAACAAGCATCCAAAGCAAAGAGCATTAGAATGGTAAATTTATTTAAAAAAACTAAAATATTATGGCATTAAATGATAAAATTGTGTTAAAATTAAGATGAGGTAATAATATGAAAGATAGCTTTTCAAAACTTATAATCATTGATACTTTTTTCTTAATTATAGGCATCTTATTATTTTTTCTAGACTATGAAATATTAGCAAGTGTCATAATTATCTTAGTTTTTTTATTTAATATTATTAACTATTTTTTAAATGGCCTAAAAATAAAATATATTTTTATGGGTAAAAGGAAATCAATTATCTATGCTATTATAGATAATCAGAATGTTATTAATTTATATTATGAATCTGGAAAAAATAAAGAAATAATTAAAAAAGTAAAAAAAGAAATAAAAAATAGTTTTCATAAAAAAGGTATTGTAAAAAAATATAATGATCATTACTTAATAATAACTAAGTTAACAGGAAAAACTGAGTTGACTAATAAATTAACTAAATTAAATGAAAATATAGCTCCAATATTGGATGATGAATTATTCACACTTAGTCTTAGATATGGAATTAATATATGTGATGATGATGATTTTAATTCAAATGAAAATCGTGCCAATATTGCTTGTAATAATGCCAAAAAAGAAGATATGAATTATTATAGTTTCTATAATGATGAAGATGTAGAAACTATGATTAAAGAAAAAAAGATTTTAACTAATCTAGTTAAAGCACTTAAAAATCATGAATTTGAAGTTTATTTTCAACCAAAATATAATTTTAATGAGAAAAAAATAATTGGTAGTGAAGCTTTAGTACAATATGTATCAGATTCTAAATTAGTTCCAGCTAAAGATTTTATTGAAATAGCTGAAAAATATGGCTTTACTGTTTATTTAGATAAGTATGTCTTAAAAGAAGTTTGCAAGAAAATTGCTGAACTCAAAAAAGAAAAAATAGAGTTTGGTTCAATATCTATTAACATTTCAAGAAATACTTTATGTGAAAAAGGAATAATGGATTATTACGAATCTGTTTTAAATAAATATGGTATTAACAAATCAGAAATTGAATTTGAAATAACTGAAAGAAATGAAACAGGTAATGCACTATCTAAACAAATTGTGCGTGAACTATGTAAAAGATTTAATGTTTCAATTGATGACTTTGGAATAGAAAGTTCATCACTTTCAATGTTAGTTGGAAATAAAATCAAAAGTGTTAAAATTGATCGTAGATTTGTTATTGATACTTCTGAAAAAGGACGTAAGCTTTTAAAAAATATTATTAAACTAATCAAAGATTTAGGTTATGATATGATTGCAGAAGGTGTTGATACATTAGAGCAAGAGGATTACCTAAAAAGTTGTGGGTGCATGATAATCCAAGGATACTTATTTTCTAAACCTCTAGCATTTGATGAATATAAAAAAATCATAGGAGGTGAATCAAATGGATCTTAGAGAAGTGACAGAGTTCTTTAAAGATTTCATGTGGTACATAATAGTTTTTGTAATAATTGCCATTATTTTAATATTTATTGTGGCTTTTCAGACGATTGCAGGAAATTCTATGGCTCCAACTTTACAAGATGGAGGAGTTGTACTAGTGTCAAAACTACCATTTAGTCCAAAACGAAATCAAATTGTTTTATTTAAAAGTGGTGGAAAATCATATGTAAAGAGAATAATCGCTCTTCCTGGTGAAAAAATTGAATATATGGATGGCATTTTATATATAAATGATGAGCCCTTTAAAGAGAGTTATTTGGGCGAAAATGTTGAAACTTATAATTTCCTTTTTACTGATGTTTGCCCTTTAGAATCATGCCCTGATGGGGTTATACCAGAAAATAAATATTTCGTTATGGGAGATAATCGACCAGAGTCTAGTGATAGTCGCGATCCTAAGATTGGATTAATTTCTAAGGATGATTTAAAAGGAAATGTTGTTTTTAGAATTTATCCATTCGGAAGTGTAAAGTAAACGTAAACAAAAGTACCTATAATAAGGTACTTTTTCTGTGTGTAAATTTACAAAAAAATAAAAATAAAAAAATATGAGTTAACAAATAAAAAAAGTCGAGTACAATATATTGAAAAATAGTGTTAAAAATTGTTGATTTGCAAACTTATAAATGTTACAATAATAGCCGTAAATGAGGTGTGGATTTATTTACTAGAAGGAAGGAGTAAAAGAAATGTTTAACAAAAAACGAATAGCTGTTTTTGTTATTTTTATTTTGTTAATGTTCTTCTTAGTCACATTTGCAGGTGAACCAACACAGAATGCAAGTGTTATTTTGCGTGATGTAATATTCACTGATGGTTTTGATAATAAGAACATTTCAGAACAAAAAGTAGAATTAGGAAAAGCAGCTGAAGTGCCAAAGGATCCTTATCATAAGAACTATGTCTTTGTTGGTTGGTATGAACATGATGATCACAAAGTCAAAGTTGAAAAAGAAAAATTCGATAAGATCACAGAGGACACACATGTAGATGCGTTATATGCCGATGATAAAAATAATAATGGTATTCCAGATGATCAAGATACTTATTATAATGTTAGATTCATCGATTCTTTAAACAAGAAAGTATTGAAGAGTGAAAAAGTTCTTGTTGGATTAGATGCAACAGCACCAGTTGCTCCAACTCATAATAATTATGACTTTACTGGATGGGATAAAGATTACACTAACGTTAAGAGTAATTTAGACGTTAATGCAATGTATAAGCGTATTACATCAAATGATGATGTAACAATGTATAAAGTTACATTCATTGATGGAGATGACAACTCTGTCATAAAAACAGTAAGTGTTAAAGCAGGTTATAGTGCAACAGCACCAGAGCCAAAAAAACACGAAGGAAGAGCTTTTGATCATTGGGAAGGAAATTATACTAATGTTCAAAAGAATGAAACTGTAACTGCAATCTATGTTGATGATATAAATAATAATAATATAGATGATGAAACTGAAGCACACTATACAGTTGAATTTAAGGCAGGAGAACACGGTAGTTTAACTGGAAATACAAAATTTGAAAATGTACTAACAGGACTAACATTCGAAGAAGCAGGAATAACAGTTCCAGAAATCAAGGCAGATGAAAACTATAAGGTAAAATCTGAAAATGATGGATGGGATAAAGCATTAGTTACAACAGTAACAAATAATGCAACATATACTGCTCAATATTATGAGGATAATAATAATAATGATATTGATGATGAAACTGAAGATCACTACACAGTAGAGTTCAAAG
>CAMVNN010000023.1 GCA_947168865.1 uncultured Bacillota bacterium | reverse complement strand
AGTTTTTTGCTTCTCCATTGAGAGTATTCCTGCCAAATTCAAAACTGTAGTTGTCTTACCAGTTCCACCTTTAACTGATGTAACTGAAACAACTTTACCTTTTTTAATAGCCATATAAAATCATTCCCTTACTATTTTTTTGTTTTTTATGTCATATTTAACTTCTATATTAATAGTATTTAAGCCGATGTTAAACATATTACCAAAAATACTTTTATATTTCGTATTTAATTTTACATTTAAGATATTATTTGCAACATTAATTTTTATTTCTTCAGAATCATCAATATTATCTTTAATATTTTTCTTGATTAAATTAACATCTACTTCTTCGTCATCAATTTCTTTATAATTATAAGCAATAACATCTTTAACAATATTTTCATATTTTTTTCTTATGACTAGACTATTTCCAATATCAATGACTAATCCAAGGAACATAAGAATCATTGGTAATATGAGAACAAATACGACTAACACTTGCCCTTTTTTATTCATCATAAAATACCCTTTCGGTCTTCAACTCATAACTACCACTATAAATATTTTTTAAAACAGGTGTTACTATTTTCACTTTTTTTATGAGTTCAATTGTAATTTGTTCATTAGCATCATCTATCTTCATTTTCAAATCATTTGTTTTAACATAATTAGTTGCATCTTCATTCCTTAGATACATATTAACAACTGTTTCTAGTTGATCTTCTAATTTTAACTTTTGGTAATTTATTGAACCAAGTTCAATAATCGTGCAAATTATTATTAAAAAAACAGGAAAAACTAAAACAAATTCAACTAAAGCTTGCCCTTTTTTATTCATTTTCTTGCACATCCCCTATCATATAAATTATAGCAAAAAAAAAACAATTTAACAACAAAAAACACATAAGTTTTAAACTTATGTGTTTCCTAAAATTACCAAGTCATGCTTTTCAAAATTGCTTCTGTTGCAGTTGTAGATGTAATCGCATCAATTCCATTACTGTTACTCTGGAAATACATCGTTTTTGGTAAAGCAATTGATATTTGTGGATTAACACTAGGTGTTACAATTTCTGCAAGTGCAGGTGTTGATGAAAGCATATAATTTGCACTATCAACTGGACTAAAGTTAAACTCGCTCAAGTCAATATTAGCTAAAGCATTAAGCTTTGCAAACATGTAATTTGAATTAGCATTTAGATATATATTTGTCTCTTCAGAGTAGTAATAAATTGTACCATTATCATACCATCCATATACTGTCTTTGGTGAATTTGCAGTTGAAAGGATGTTTTCATTGGTAAATGTCATTCCACTAGGTATAGAACCTGCTCTTACAATTGATGTAATATTATTATCAACTGTATCACGTGTTACATCTTCATTGCCAGCTAACGTCTTTATTTTTATGTTAAATTCTTGTCCATTTTCTAATGTTGTCAAAGCCGTTAACCTTGTACTTGTTGGAGTTGTTGATGACAAGACTCCATAAATATTATTACTGCTATCTTTCATAACCGACATCAAGAAAATTTTCTTACTTGAATTAGTAGCAGGTGTATATAATTCATTTAATGAATCCATATTATCAAATATGTTATTTGCACTCACTATAGCTGATAAATTGAGTTCACTCAAATCTAATGATGATATTGACTTACAACCATTAAACATATTATCCATATTTATTACATTTCTTGTATCAAATGAACTTACATCCAACTCACTTAAACTACTACAATTATAGAACATTGCTTGCATATTTGTTACATTTAAAGTATCAAAATTAGATAAATATAATGAATTAAGATTTGTACAATAAGCAAACATATTTGCCATATTTGTTACATTTGAAGTATCAAAGTTTCCAGTAGAAATACTTGATAAACTTGCACAGTTATAGAACATTGCTTGCATATTTGTTACATTTAAAGTATCAAAGCTTCCTACTTCTGCACTTGTAAGATTTTCACAATTGGCAAACATAAATGCCATATTTGTTACATTCGAAGTATCAATATCTGATAAATCTATATAATTTACCTCATGAAGATTATAGAACATATAACTAGAATCTCCTGATAAATACAATCTTATAGCTTCAGAATAATAATATAGTACTTTTTCATCATTTGTCGAATCAAACCATATATATATTGGGTTAGATGAAGTAGATGGTGAAACTACTACTGTATTAGCAAGTACAATTCCTTCAGGCAATTTTGAAGCTCGCTCAATATAATATATTCTACTATCAGCATCAGTATAGCTTGCACTACCATTTTTAGCTAAACTTTTAATCTTAGCATTAAATTGTTGACCAGAAACAAATGTTGCAATAGCAACTAATTCTTCTTCTGTTTTTGTTGCTGAAGTTAATTCTTCATATTTAATCATTTCTTTGTCATATAATTCACGTGGTAACACAATTGTTTGATTAGAGTTAACCATTGGAGTACGAAGAGTTGTTAAATTAATGTCTCCTTCAAGCAACCCAGTAACATTAGCTTTTGATAAGTCAAGATTACTTAAATCTAGTTCTTTTAAACTTGTGCAATCTTTAAACATATATGACATATCTGTTACGTTTGAAGTATCCATGCTAATAAATATGTCAGTTATACTTTCACATCCATCAAACATATGTGACATATTTAATAAGTGATCAGAAGCAAAGCCATTCATACTTATATATGCTAGATCCCTACATCCAGCAAACATATAACTCATATTAGTTACATTAACAGTATTAACATCATAGAATGACAAGCTTTCTAAATTTTTGCAATTCTTAAACAATCCTTCTAAATTTTCGGCTTTTTGGAAATATAATGCCGATAAATCAATGTATTCTAAATTTTCCAAATTGCTAAACATATAACTTGAATCTTCATTTAGATATAAAGTTTCAGCTTCAGTATAATAGTATATTGTTCCTTCATCAAACCAACCATATATTGGAGTTCCTTCAGTACTGATAGAAAGCAAATTATCATCTGATATTGTTATGCTAGGAAGCTCATCAGCTCTTCTAATTGAAACAATATTTGTATTTACCTCATCATTGCTATTAGCTAAAGCACGTATTTTTTGAGCAAAAAGAGAACCAGCTAAAAATTGTGATGAAGCACTTTCAACTTCAGGATCAATTAAATTAATTTTAGTAATTTCAATTTTACCTTCTGGTAATGTAATTTCAACTCCAGTTAAAGCATTTATCCAAGTGCCATCCATTTTCTTATAGTAAACAAGTTGATCATATTGATCATCACTATCAATAGTATGAGCTGCAAGCATAATACGCTGAGTTGTCAATTTACCATCGTATATAGCATTAAGGTTATCTCTCAAGAACAAATGTGTTCCAATAACATAACTTTTTGGTGCAATCTCATTCGGCTCCATCATAATTGATACAGCTTTTAAATTACACATAAATGCAAATAGTAAAAATAATATTAAAACAAACTTCTTTTTCATAATTCCCTCTATCCTATCATAATCTCTCTATTATATAATATCATTTATCATGAAAAATGTCGAGAATTTATTAATTAAAAAAACTAAGTTTTAAACTTAGTTATTTTCTCTTTCTGTGTCCAAAAAATGACGGTATTAAGTATGATAAGAATAAGACATATAAAGAAACATATACCCATAAAAGCACCGTTTCTAATGTACCACTACTCTCTGCTGTAATCATAGCAGCAATTGATGAAGGAATCTTGCCTAAGATATTATTTACTTCAGAAATCTGTGAACATACAAAATCAACGATTCTGAGAATTATATCTGCGATCGCGAAAGCATATAAAAAGCTCCTAAAATCTCTAAAAATTGCAACTATTACAATTAATATAACAACTAAAATTATTAACCCCATTATTCTTCCTCCATTTTTTCTTTAAATTCATAATCTATATTTATTTCAGGAATATCCTTGAAATTTTTATATTTAATGCTCAAATTAATGGTATTAAATCTTATTTCAATAATGTTATTATTTGATTTTACTATTGAATAATTCATCATAGTTTTACCATCAACTTCTTCTTGAAGACCAAATATTTCCAATAATTGAGCCATATTAACATCGTAATTCTCTTCTATATTTCCATCATGATATGAAATTGTCTTAATAGGATTACTAATACTTATAATATTATCAATCTTATTAAGATAATCAAAATTATATTTGAGAGGATCATCAACTTTAACAAATTTTTCTTCTTCTAGTTTATAGCAATTATCATCTATATAATAATAATCAATCTCATCTTTTTTAAAATATGTTACATTATTATTTTTGATGATATTAACTGATTCATCATCTAAAACATAATCATATTCATAACTAGACAATTCCTTTTTTTCAATCTTAGTCGGTTTACTCTCAGGTAAAATAATTTTCTCTGATTTTTTTCCGTATACTATAAAAATATAACTAAATAGGATTACATATAAAACTATAAAAATAATTCCTCTAGTTTTACGATTATTCCAAATTTCCTTCATTCTTTCCATATTACACCAACACTTTACCAATTAATTCATCTTTATTCTTTAATCCATTTAGATAAGATTGTGCTTCCATCTTCTTCTTACCTTCAGGTTGAATTAATTTTAATGTGATTTTGCCATCAGAGCATTTAACTTCGATACCTTCTTTATTAAAACCTAATATCGTTCCATTATCACAATTTTTATTTGTTTCTTCACCTATAATAACTTCCCATATTTTAAAGACAAAACCATCTAGTAAAGCATAAGCCCCAGGCCATGAATTGAGTCCACGAACTTGATTAAATATTTCTCTTCGTGTCTTATTAAAGTCAACCTTCTCATCTTCTCTTTTAATGTTGAAACCATATGTTGCAAGAGAATGATCTTGTTTTTTTCTTTCATTTGTACCTGCAAAAATACTAGGTAAAGTTTCATATAGTAAATCTCTTCCCATGAGACTCAAACGATCATGTAATTTCTCAGTTGTATCAGAATCTGATATTATCGTTTCTTTTTGAGAAATAATATCTCCTTCATCCATCTTATCATTCATATACATGATTGTAATTCCCGTCTTGGCATATCCATCTATGATTGCATGATGAATAGGTGCTCCACCTCTTAAATATGGTAAAAGCGAAGCATGAACATTAATACATCCATATTTAGGACATTCTAATATTTCGTTTGGAATTATTTGACCATATGCACATGTGATAATTATATCTGGTTTTAAAGCTATAATATCTTCAAATTCTTTTCTAATTTTCAATGGTTGAAAAATTTTAATATTGTTTTTCAATGCAATTTCTTTTATTGGTGAAAAAACAATTCCTTTTTTCCCTACTTCTTTATCCGGTTGTGTAACAACCGCAATGACATCTGTATTTTCAATTAGCATTTCCAAAACAGGAACACTGAATTCTGGTGTACCCATGAATATTACTTTTTTGTCTTTCATCTAATCACCCACTTAATTTTAACATAAATTATTTATAAATACTATACTCTTAAAGGATTAAAATCAATATCAACATTTATTTTATTATTACTATCATATTTATTCTTTATATATAGTATTTGTTCTCGAATGTCAGAATCATTTTTATATTTTAAAATTATTTGGTAGTAATAAATATTATTGACTTTCGCCATCATAGAAGGACTAGGGCCTAAAACAAAGGTGAAATTTGATAAATTATTTCTCAAATAAACAGCTATTTTATTACTTTCTTCTTTAATAGCCTCTTCATTTTTACCAGAGATTTTAATTAAAAGCAAATTAAAATATGGTGGATAGTTTAATTTCTTTCTGATTGCTAGTTCTTGTTTTATATAAGAATCATAATCATTCTTAGCAGCTTCAACAATACTATAATGATCTTTATTAAAAACTTGAATGTAAACTTCACCTAATTTTTCTGCTCTTCCACTTCTACCAGATATTTGATTTAAAAGTTCAAATGTGCGTTCCCCAGCTCTGAAGTCAGGAATATTCAATGAAGCGTCTCCATTTACTACACCAACTAAAGTAACATTAGGAAAATCAAGTCCTTTTGCAATCATCTGAGTTCCTACTAAAATATCGTATTTTTGTTCCATAAAATCTTTGATAATTTTAGCATGTGCCCCTTTTTTTGAAGTAGTGTCAACATCCATTCTAACAACTTTTGCTGAGAATAATTTATTGATTTCTTCTTCTAACTTTTGAGTTCCCAAGCCAAAATAGTCAATATTCTTACTATGACAGCTAGGACATATCTTAGGTACTTTTTCTGCATAGCCACAATAATGACAGCGCATCACGTTAGAGCTTTTATGAAACACTAGTGGAATATCACAAGCCTTACATTTTAAAGTGAAACCACAATCATGACAGGTAACATTAGTAGAATATCCTCGTCTATTTAAAAGAATTATAACTTGCTCATGCATCTCTAATCTTAGTTTAATTGCATCAATTAATTCTTTAGATAAAATATGATATCCTTTTTTTATTTCCTCCTTCATGTCAATTAAATATGTTCTGGGCAAATTATTATTTACCCTTTTTTTCATTTCAACCAATGTATATACTTGCATTATAGCTCGAACATAGCTTTCAACAGATGGTGTTGCACTACCTAAAACAAGTTCACATTTATGATATTTTGCACGCCAAAGAGCAATATCAATTGTATTATATTTAGGATTGTTTTCTTGCTTATAAGAATCAGAATGTTCTTCATCAATTACAATTAATCCAAGATTATTCAAAGGTGCAAAAATAGCACTTCGGGCTCCTATCACAATTTTGACTTCATTTCTTTCTATTTTTCGCCACTCATCGAATTTTTCACCATCAGAAAGGCCACTATGTAAAATAGCAATGTTATCTCTAAAGCGATTCTTAAAACTAGAAACCAATTGGGGTGTCAAACTAATCTCTGGCACTAACACTATTACTTCTTTACCAAATTCTAATACTTTTTTTATAATTTGCATATAAACTTCTGTTTTACCAGAACCAGTTACTCCATGAAGCAAAAATGGTGTAAATGTGTTTAATTTACTTTCTAAAATTCCCAAAGCTTTTTCTTGCTCATCTGTTAATCTTATATTAGTGTTTACTTCAATATAATTATTATCTTTTAAACGATAATCTTCTTCTTCTATTTCTTTTAAAAATTTCTTTGAAATTAAAGTGTTTAGAATTGATTTACTACTTATATCACTTTTCAACACTTTTTCTTTTTCTTTGACTAAATCATATATTTCTTGTTGTTTTAAAGTTAATTTAGTTGGTTCTTCACCTAGTACTATATAAGAAACATATTTTTTATTTATTTTTTTATTCTTGTGCACTTTTAAAGCCGTTGGAAGCATAGTCTGATAAGCACTTATCAGATTACAAAGTGTCTTTTTACTTATATATTTTCCAAGTTCAAGTAATTCCTTATTTAAAACTGGTTCTTCATCAATAACCGTGATTATATCTTTTACTTCATAATCAACATTCTCACTATAGCCAACTATGAATCCTTCTAATTCACGATTTTGAAAAGGAACACATACTCTCTTTCCTATCTCAACTTGTGTTTCTAATAAAGGTGGGACATGATATGAAAATGTGCGATCTTGTTTCCAAGCTTTTATTTCAATTAAAACTTCAACTATCATATTTATCACCTCTTGATTATTATATCATTTATGAACAAATGTTTGCAACAAAAACAAATAAAACATGTTATAATGTCATTGGTGATAAGATGATCAAAAAATATAAAATCCCCATTTCTTTTACTATAATTGCTATTATTGTTTTTTATATTTTGTTTTCTAGTAAAATTAACTCTGATCTAATGTGGAATTATGGATATTCGTATAATACTTCTATCGGGAAATTAATGTATAGAGATTTTAATATGGTAATATCTCCTTTATACCCATTAATTACAGGAATACTTATGAGTATTCTTGGAAATAATATGGTTTCTTTCACTTTAATAAATACATTTTATATTATGATGGTTGTTTACATTGTCTATAAGATTAATCCCAAAATATATTTGATTGCAACACCATTTATTTTAAGCTCTTGTCTCGCAAATTATAATACTATTTGCATACTATTTGCTTTATTACTGATGTATTTAGAAAAAGAAAAGAAAAATGATTATCTAATTGGATTCATCATTGGTCTTTCTTTCTTAACTAAAATAAACGTTGGAGTATTACTCGCGATTCCAAGTTTATATTATTTTAAAGATTTAAAAAAAATATTTAAAAGAATTGTTGGATTTATTATTCCAAATTTAATAACTATATTTATATTTATTATTTTACATAATTTAAAAAACTACATCAGTTATGTTTTTCTCGGGGTTTTAGATTTTGCTTCAAATAACTTTCAGTTTTCAAAAATGGCTTATATAGTTCCTATAATAATAATATATTTAATATATTTATTTATAAAAGAAAAGAATATTGGTTATTTATATGCAATCTTTTTTACAGCATTAATTTATCCTGTTATGAATGAAATGCATGTAATAATTGGATTAACACCTGCATTAATTATGTTAATGAACAAATTTGATGAATACATTTATAAATTAAGATATGTTTCTTTCATATTTATGGCTATTCCAATATGCGGAAATATAATTAATTATAAAAATGTTGATTATGGCCATGATAATAACTTATTTAAATATAGACCTATTCAAAGTGAATATTTAAAAAACAAAAATGATTTAAGAAATTATTTCAATAATGATTTTGATAATGTTTGCTTATTACTTTATGATAATTACTTATATAAATTAATGCTAGATTTACCTATTAATAAATATGATGTTATCCTTTATGGTAATTTAGGTTATAAAGGCACTGACAAAATGATTAATTATTTAAAGACTCTTGAAAAAGATCATTACTTTGTTATAGATACTGTTATAACCGGTGCTCAATATAATTACAAAGTATTAGATTATATTCGTGATAATTATGATGTTCATGCTTTAGTTGGTAATTTTTATGTATATAAGAAAAAATAAAAGAATTTCAAAAAAATGAAATTCTTTTTTTAATCTAATTGTACACCTTTAGTAACATTACTAGTACTACTCTTTGTTGCAATAATATTATCAATATTTGTTGTTGTACTTGAATAATTAACTACTATTCCAGGACCTGATGTTGCAGCATCTTTGAATGCTGCAACATACGAAGTAGGATTACTATAAATATTAAGAGTTCCATTCAATTTATTTGCACCATTGAACATATTTGAAATACTAGTTGCATAAATTTTTAAAGTTCCTATACTATTTACTGTTGTTGCGTTAGAGCCAGCAGATAAGAACATATTTGACATATTAGTTAGCTTCGTTGTATCCCAACCCGATAAGCTTCCAATATCCCATACTGTTGCATTATATCCTGCACTACAAAACATACAATTCGCATTTGTTAAGCTTGATGTATTCCAATTTGATAAATTACCTATACTCCATGTCGTTGCATTATGTCCTGACGCATCAAACATATATGACATATTTACTACAGATGAAGTATTCCAAGAAGATAAACCTTGCAATATAAATGATGATGCACTATAACCTGTCTCATAAAACATATATGACATAGTTGTAACACTTGACGTGTTCCAATTTGATAAATTTCCTATATTCCATGATGATGAATTATAACCTGCATCACGAAACATCTCTGACATGGTAGTTACATTGGAAACATCCCAATTTTCCAAATTTCCTATGCTCCAATTTGAAGTAGAAAATTCACCTGCGTGATTAAACATAGAACTCATGTTAGTTACACTTGAAGTATTCCAACTTGATAAATCACCTATATTCCATGTCGTTGCAATACCACCTGTCCCGCGAAACATATATGACATAGTTGTAACACTTGACGTGTTCCAATTTGATAAATTCCCTATATTCCATATTTCTGCATTATATCCCGCATTATAAAACATATTGGACATGTCCTTTACATTCGAAGTGCTCCAGTTTGATAAATCAAGAACAAAGCTTCCCGAATTATAACCTGCATTTTCAAACATAGCTTTCATTGTAGTCGCTTTTGAAGTATTCCAATTTGATAAATTTCCAACATTCCAAGTTAATGCACAAGCCCCTGCGTTCAAAAAAACATAATCCATCTCTGTTACATTTGAAGTGTCCCAATTTGATATATTCCCTATATCCCATGTTGTTGCACTATAGCCTGCAGAAGAAAACATATGTGACATATTTTTTACACTTGATACATTCCATGAAGATAAATCTCCAATATTCCATGTTGTCGCACTATAACCAGCATAATAAAACATATAGTATGTTGTTGTTACTTTTGAAGTATTCCAATTTGATAAGTCTAAATTAAATGAATCTGCAGTATATCCTGCATAATTAAACATATAATGCATCGATGTTAAGCTTGAAGTGTCCCAATTTGATATATTCCCTATATTCCAGGTTCCTGCACTATAACCTGCCTTATAAAACATATAATACATTGTTGTTACTTTTGATGTGTCCCAGTTTGACAAATTTAAATTAAAAGTTGCAGCATCATTGCCAGTATAATAAAACATGGAATACATCCTCGTTGCTTTACTAGTATTAATATTTGACAAATCTGCTGTTGATAGCATGCGCATTTCATAAAACATATATGATGGCTCTTGATTCAAATATATAGTTACAGCCTCACTATAATAATATATTATTCCATTATCATACCACGCATATATTGGAAAATCTGAAATACTAGTAGATACTAAATTATCACCAGTTGGAGTTATACTTAAAGTGTTTGATCTTACTAATGATGTTATTGATGTATCTACAGTTGTATATGTTGCATTACTCTGACCAGCCAATTTTTTCAATTTAATATTAAATTCTTGTCCATACACAAATGTTGCACTTTTTAAAGACCATTTTGCATACACGATTTTATCATTTGATAAGGTCGCATGATCAAATTCATTACCATCGGTACAATTTGAATCAATGCACCAACCTTTAAATATGTAGTTGCTGTTTGAATTTGTTGGTTCAACATATGTACCGCTTGTAGCAATTGCTACATTACCTTCACCAGTTACAACTGCATAGTATCCGTAACTTACCCCACTTGTATTTGAATACATTCCAAATGTAACTGTATCACCAGTTACATCAAACTCTGCTGTTGTTTTAGAGGTATTAGTATACCTATTTAAATATCCTGTTGTACTACTTTCGATACTCCCTGTATATTCACCAGAAAAAACATATACTTTGTCAGAACTAGCATATAATTGGGTCGTAATTACTACATGAACCGAACTAGCTCCAGGTATTGTTATAACATCTTTAGTTGCTAAATTATTTTCATAATTACCATTCTGAACTCCAGCATCATCAATATTCGATGTATGTGAGTATTTGGTTACATCACCTTTATCTATTTTATATGTTACTTGATTAGTTGTAGCATTACCAGCAAATGTACCTCCATTAGCATTATATGTAACTATGTATTCACGATTTTCTACTATTACTTCTTTAGTTACACTAGCATTACTATTTCCGTTATTATCTAATACTTGACTTGCTTTTAAGGCAATATTTGTTGAGCCTGCTGTATTTCCTAAAAGCGTTAATGTATATTTCCTACCATTTGTCACACTTGATTCTGTTATTGATTGAATTGATACATTTGAATTACTTAGTGTAAATGCACTTGATGTAAGTGTACTTGTTGAAATTCCACTTGAATCTGTACATGTAAGTTCTAGTGTTCCTGTTTCACCAGTAGCAATTGCTTCAATATTACCAAATGTACAACTCGGTACTGTATTATCAAAATTAATCACTTTTGTATATGTTACTTGATATGGATTTTGAACACTTATTGTTGCTGTTATACTTGTTCCAGTTAATCCTGTTATTACTATTTGATTTGTTTTAGATGAGTTTGCACTTACAGTATATGTAGCTAAACTTGCTCCATCTACTTGATATGTTACACTTGAATTACTAAATGATAGAGTGTAGAAAATCACATAACTATTTGAATTATTAATTGTCATATTTATGACTGCACTATTATTACCACT
>CAMVNN010000022.1 GCA_947168865.1 uncultured Bacillota bacterium | reverse complement strand
AAAAAGGACAAAACACAATATGATTTTAATTGATGAAAGAGCTCATGGAAAAAGCGAAGGAAAAGTTATTACGTTCGGAATAAAAGAACGCTTAGATGGCTTAAAATGGATTGAATATGTCTTAAAAAGATTCGGGAAAAAATCTGAAATATACTTATATGGTGTATCTATGGGAGCAGCAACAGTATTAATGATGAGTGGCTTAAAACTACCCAATAATGTTAAAATAATAGTCGCGGATTCAGCTTTTTCATCACCAAAAGACATTATCAAGAAAGTCATTAAAGATATGAAGTTACCTGTTATTATTTTTTACCCATTTGTTTATATTGGAGCAAGAATATTTGGTCACTTTAATCCTCATGAAGTTAATGCTTTAGAAGAAGTAAAAAAAAGCAAAGTTCCTATTTTACTATTTCATGGTATGAATGATAATTTTGTTCCTTATGAGATGAGTGAAAAAATATATGAAAATATTTCTTCTAAGAAAGATATATTAATTACTCCAGGTGCTGATCATGGATTAAGTTATATGGTAAATAAAGAAAAATATTATGAAAAATTATTAAATTTCTTAAAATAAAAACATTTGAATTATTTTCAAATGTTTTTTCGATAGTCTTCTATTTTAATATTCTTATAATCCTTAGTAAAAGCTTTAATTATATCTTCGTAAGTATAACCATTTTCGCCCATTTTTTTAGCTTTATTCATACACATAATATGGCCAGAAGAATTAGAATTACACACCATATAACCAACTGTTAAAATCTTATTATTTTGATTTTTTAAAACTAGTCCCTCTGTTTCTTTAACTAGACTTTTCAAATATTCTTGATAAGAAAGAGATGCTTTCTTCTTCCATGTAGAGACAATTGTAGTTGATTTTGCAGAGCTAGTAACATTTTTAGGCCACTTAGGATTATCCACTTTGAATGTCTTATTTGAAACATTTGCTGTTCCTGGAAAAGTTGTTACTCTATTAGCACATGTCTTAGCTGAATAATACGGTTTTTTAGATTTTTTACTTAAAGAAAAATCAATACATTTTTTAAACATTTCATCCGTTTGATTACGATAACAACCTAATTCATAATCACACCAATTCTGATCACTTGAGCAACTTTTGATTGATAAATTGGATTCTAAATTCTTATATCCTCCTCTTTTTAAACTATATGTACGAGCAAATATTATAAATGCTTTTAAATACTCTTTATTTGTTTTAAGAGTGGGATTTTCTTCAGCATATAAAACACCTACTAAATAGTCTTCAAGAGGAACATCATTTCTAATTACTTCATTTCCAAAGCAAGTTTTAATATTGACCTTAATATCATTATTCACATCTTGGGGAATGTTTTTAAGTAATACGATGTTAGATATTAAAAGTGTAAATATTAGGATTTTATAAATATTTCGCATACTATCACCCGAATGGGTAATAATATAGCATACATATCATTAAATTTCAAGAAAAAAACCAGATATTTCTGGTTTTATCTATTATAACAATCTATTGTTCTACCCGGATATTTCTGAGTGTATGCTTCAATCAATTGATCCATCGTATATCCACTATTCGCGAGATCCTCAGCTGTATTTGGACACAACGTATCAGATTTAGTAGTATCATCGCACATATAGTAATGAACAGAAGCAGGTTTTCCACTAGCATCATATATAACTAATCCAGCAGTTTCTTCAATCATTTTTTTGTAAAATTCTTTCTTCGAATCAGATACTGGTCCATGCCATACAGATCTAACATGATTAGAAGTAACTGATGATGCTCCCCACCATCCAGGATTATTAACATAGAATGTCTTATTTGAAACATTTGCTGTTCCTGGGAAAGTTGTTACTCTATTGGCACATGTATCAGCAGTATAGTCTTTTCTTGGATAACTAACCGCATAATCGATGCATGCATCAAACATTTCTTGAGTTTGATCACGATAACAACCCATATCAACATCACACCAGTTTTGGTCACTTGAGCAACTCTTAATTGACTTATTTTGACCATTCCAATAACCAATTCTACCTAATGTATAAGTACGAGCAAATATTATAAATGCTTTTATATAGTCAACTGGATCATTAATTCCAGGAGCTTCTTCACCATAAAGAACTCCCATTAAATATTCTTCTAAAGGAATACTTGATCTTATTACCTTATCACCATAACAAGTCTTAACTGTAACACTAACATCACTAGCCCCACATCTTCCAGATGCAATCACCAATGTCTTATTTTCTATTTCACAAGGTAAAGTTGTTTCGTTTCCAGATATGTCTTTAACCTTAACCTTAACTGAACTTGCTTTACCACTAGAATCATATGAACTATTCGTGATATAACCACTCGATTTACCATCAACTACATAGTTATATCCACTTATTCCTTTATTGTCAGAAGCTTCAACAGTTACATTAGTAGCAGAACTAGTAACAACTGCTTTACAAGTACCATTAGGTGGTATATTATCAATCTCACTTACAACTATTTCTTTCTTATATACGTTTCCATAAGTATCATATACAAAGAAAGTATAAGTTCCATTAGCAGTTACTGGATATGTAACTTCATTTAATATTGTTTCAGCTTTATCAGGTAATATTGTTCTTTCATAATCACTTCCAATTACATTTAATTTTAGAATTACAGTCTTGCCTTGTCCAGGAGTACTAGTTAATTCAATTTTTAAGTTAGATTTTCTCATAACTACATTTACAGTTCTCGTTTTAAAAACTGATTTTCCTCTAGAGTTCTCAACACTATATATTACCAAATAAGATCCAACTGTATTAGTATTAATTTTAGCCGGTTCGATTTTAACCTGACGACTTATTTTACCATCTTCATAGTCAACTGCCTTATAACCGGGTTCTTCAAATCTTTCCCCTTTTGCCAAGACTATTTCAGTATCGCCATACAAAATCAATGTTGGTTCTTCGGTATTTTCTAAACCGCTTATAGTTCTTGTTTTATCACTATCTGTTACTATTACCTTACGATACAAAGTCTCTTTAAGTTCATTATCAACATATACATTATATTTAATATTATATATTCCGACATTAGAACCAACATATCCATCAACTTCAACATCTGCATCTTTTTTTAAAGTATACAAAGGATCATTAAAAGCTTCTCCTTTATTAAGTAACATTACTGTATCACCATTTAAAGTTACATATTTACTTTTATTTTTAATTGCTTCACTTTTATATCCATTACATTCTAAATAAGGAGTTATTTTAAGATTACCATTTTGATTTTCAACTAAAGCTCCACTTGCTTCACTACATAGTTCTAATCCTTCTATCTCTGGTAATACAACTAATTCTATGTATCTTTCATTAATTACAGCTATATTCTTTTCTTTTATATAGTTTGAAACTTCAGTTCTTACTTTATCTTCTAACTCACTATAGTTCTTATTATCACAGCCTTTTATAATAACTAATATTATAATTAACGGTATTAATAGAAGAGAATATTTTACATATTTTTTAATACTTTCTATTTTATCTACATCCATCTTATCACTTTCCCTACTCTAATTATATCAAAAAAAAATGGTAATTTAAATACCATTTTAATCAATTAAACTTCCTTCTTTTTTCTTATTAGCAATTTCAATAACATCAAGTAAATTATCCATTTTACTCACCATTATAGGAACGTTTGCTTCCTTACAAATTTTAAATGCTTCCAAATCCATTATTCCAAGTTCTTTTTCAATAACTTCATCAAATGTTAAATGATCTAATCTCTTAGCATCAGGATTAACAAATGGATCAGAATCATATATTCCATCTGTTTTTGACATCTTTAAAAGTAAATCAGCTTTAATATCACGTGCTGCAGCAGCAGCTCCTGAATCAGTTGAATGTGCTGGAAGCCCAATTCCTCCTCCAACAATTAATATATTAGAATCAATATCTTTTAATAAATCTTCTTTCTTATATAAATTAGCACATGGAACGTTGTAACGTAGAAAAACCTTAACTGGACAACTAACTTGCTTTAAAGCATCACCTAACACTAAAGCATTCATCTCAGTACCAAGCATTCCAACATAATCACTAGTGTCAGAATCCATATATTGATTAGATCTTCCGCGCCAGAAATTTCCACCACCAATAACTAATAAAAGACGGATGCCACTTTCATATATTTTTTTTAAATCATTAGCTATATTTAAAGCTTTATTAAAATCAATTCCTGCATTATTTTCATTAGAAAGTGATTCGCCACTTAATTTTAATACTATCTTCTTATACATGTTAAATCCTCCATTAAAATAATATCACAAAGATTATATTTTAACAATGTAAAATCTATCATTTAAGTATATAGCATATAATACTTCATTTAACTTTAAAGATTTTTCTTTTAAAATTTTATATATATAATTAAGCCCTTTTTTTGATTTAATCAAAGCTTCATAATCTATCTTTCCATTTGCTATTAAAACTAATGGTTTATTGACCTTTACTCTTAAAAAGCCAAGGAAAAGATAAGCTTTTTCAATATCATTAATATCTCTTATTTTACTTTTAATTAAATCTTTCATTAATGATTCTAGATTATAACTATTACTAAGATTTTTAAAAATTACATTACCATTTAAAATTAAATATCTATGTTTCTTATATTCATAGTAAAATATTAGTAAAAATAAAACTATAAAAATCATTTTATCACCTATTTAATTATGAGATATTTCATATTTTTTTATTCAATTAATATAATTAAATAGAGGTGAATTATGAAAAAATTGAAAAATCAAGAATTTACTTACTATAGTATTATTATTTTATTAGGTTCTATTTTACTGATTTCTTTATTAAATTTCACAGATGTTTTGGGACTCCAATTATCAAATGCTTTAATCTATATTATATTCTTTATCTTACTTATATTAAATTCTTTTAAAATTTCTTTAAAAAGTAATAATAAAGGTATAATTACAGGTTTAAAAATAGCATCAATTGTTACCCTATTAATAATTATTTTAAAGTTGATATTGGGATTAAAATTTAGTCTCATTAGTTTAATATATATTGTATTAATATATATATCATCAATAATATCTTCTATATATGGAAAAAACAAAAAAAGTTCTAATTCTTAGAACTTTTATATTGACTTAAAAAATCTTCTTTGAATTTGAGTAATTCATCATTTTGAATAGCTACTCTTAAATCTTCAGTTAACTTAACTAAAAATCGAATATTGTGAATTGAAAGAAGACGACCAGCATTAGTTTCATTGCAAGTTATTAAATGATGTACATAGGCTCTTGTAAAGTTCTTGCAAGCATAGCAATCACAACCTTCTTCAATCGGACCAAAATCTTCTTTAAATTTGGCATTTTTTAAATTAATTTTACCATTTCTTGTAAATGCATTCCCATGACGAGCAAGTCTTGTTGGGTGAACACAATCAAACATGTCAATTCCACGAATAACACCTTCAATGATATCAATTGGATCTCCTACTCCCATCAAATAACGTGGTTTATCTTCAGGCAAGTAATTAGTTGCATAGGTAATCATTTTATACATTGTGTCTTTATCTTCTCCAACTGAAGTGCCTCCAACTGAATACCCATCAAAATTCATTTTAACGGTTTCTAATGCACTATATTTTCTTAAATCTTCAAATTCTCCACCTTGAACGATTCCAAACAATGATTGATTCTCATTTTTATGAACGTCTTTTCCCCTTTTATGCCATCTTAAAGTACGTTCTACACTGTTTTTCATATATTCATAAGTCACTGGATAAGGAGGACATTCATCAAAATTCATCGCGATATCACTATCAAGTTTATTTTGAACTTCAATCGAAATCTCTGGAGTTAGAAATAAGCTTTTACCATCAATATGACTTTTAAATTTTACTCCTTCTTCGGTTATATCTTTAGGCTTAGCTAAAGAAAACACTTGAAAACCACCACAATCAGTAAGTATTGGACCATCATAATTCATAAATTTATGAAGACCACCAGCTTTAGCTATTGTATCAGCTCCAGGTCGAAGCCATAAATGGTAAGTATTAGCAAGAATAATACCACATTTATTAGCTTTTAATTCCTCAGGCATCAATGTTTTTACATTAGCTAAAGTTCCAACTGGCATAAACATAGGAGTTTCAAATTCACCATGATTTGTCTTTAAAACACCATATCTTCCCTTTGTATTTTTCTCTTTATGTTTTAATTCATATTTTATTTTCATAACTCACCTCAAGTTTAAATCATAATAATTGTTAGCACAGTTATAAACATAATTAATCCAATAACGAATTCTAATTCGGCATTTCTTTCACCATCAATAATAGATTCAATTGGATTAATCATCTTATATCTAACACCAACTAATCCGTCTAACTCACGTGTTTTAATACTTTTACCAACAACTCGATACTTTTGTCCATCAACTTCATACTCGATGATAGGATGATAATATCCTCTTTTCATTGATGGTCTATAATCAACTATTTTTCCTAACAAATAACTCTCATACATTCTGAGATTATCTCGCGCATATGATCCATGCATCATTAAAAATACACTTAGGATTCCAAAAAACCAAAAACTGCCTACCCTTAATAAAACTTTATAATTATTTCTAATCTTAGTAAATATCTGATTTGAACTAATGAAATCAACAATTTCATCAGATTTAAAGATTGCAAGAATAATCAAGAATAAAAATAGTATTACTATACTTATAGTTATTATTTTTTTTATACTATTTTTTTTAGTTTGAAATGTTGTTATATCTTTACCACACATTTCACATTTCTTGTTATTTAGCTTACGACTATAACAATTCGGGCATTTCATGCACTTCACCTAGGCATATTATAGCATAAATGCTTTTTTTGTGCTATTAATTTCATCAACAAATCTAATTAAATCTATCGCATGAGACCCTTTTATATAAATAACTTTATTCTTAAAAACGCTTCTATTTAAATAATAATATTCAATTAAATCATCAACACTATCTAAATAAATAGCATTTTTAGCTTTAATTTTATTTCCAACAAAAATATAAAAATAATCTTGATTTAAATTGCGGGATATTTCCTTATAAATCCTCTTTTCACTAGAACCTAGTTCTAGAATGGAACCAATTATACAAATCTTATCAAGAGAATAGTTTTTCAATGAAGATATTCCTGCCATCAAAGATTCGTAGTTAGAATTATAAGAGTCATTAATAATGATATTATCCTTTAATTTTATTATCTCCATTCTATTTTTAACACCTTTAAAAGATTTTAAAGACTTTGCTATTTTAGAAGGCTTAATTTTTAAAATAAGGCTAATATAAATAACTAAAGCAATATTCATTATTTGAACCATAGATGGAATTTGATATTTTATATGATATTTTTTATCAATCAAAAGATCAAACATTAAATATTCAGGATATTCTAAAATATTATTAATTTCAAATAGGTTATTTTTTAAATTTACTTTAGTTGCTAAATCACATCTTTTTAAGTATTCATCTTTACCATTAACAAATAACTTATGACTAGACATTCCATCTAATATTTCTAACTTTGATTTATAAATTTTCTCTTTACTTCCTAGATTTCCTATATGTGCAGTTCCAATATTGGTAATAAGGGCCATATCAGGTCTTATTAATTTAGATAACTCACTTATTTCACCTTCGTGATTCATCCCAAGCTCAAAGATAGAATACTCACTATCATCTAAAGAAAGCATATTTAAAAGCAGACCTAATTTATTATTCATATTTTCTTTGGATTTAAAAATCTTATATTTGCTATTTAATACATGTCCCAAGAGTTCCTTGGTAGTTGTTTTTCCATTTGAACCTGTTACAGCAATGATTTTTCCTTTATAGTTATTTCGTTTATATAAAGCTATTTTTTCTAGTGCTTTTTTAGTATCATTTACTCTTAAAATAGGGAATAGATCACTTTTAAAATCATTTTCAACAATAACTCCTTTGCACTTTTTAATTGTCTTTAAATAATCATGTCCCCCATTAATAGCAAGAAAAACATCATTTTTAGTTAATTCTTTAGTATTAGTTTTTATTTTAAAAAATTCTATATCAGAATTACATTCACTTCCAATTATATTTGAAAGCTCAATTATTTTCATATATTTCACCAATTAAATATATGAAAAATACAAAAAAAAATACATTTTTACATGTATTTTTGCATTGATTTCATCATTTGATTAACTTGCTTTTGACTTGGTGTACGTCCCATTTGTTGCATCATTGCCTTAATCATTGCTTCATTTATTGGTGGATTTTCTTTAATATATTTTTTCATAACTTTTCTTGCTACAAAAAAACCAATTACTGCTCCAACAACTAAACCTAATAAAATATATAATAAATCGATCCAAAATTGTCCCATATAATTCCTCCTAATCTAATTTTACTATTTTTTTTATTTTTATTCAATATCATATTGATATTTTAAAATTCAACTTAATAAAATCATCTAATAAGAAATAATCTCTATTATCAAAATCAGCTACAAATATATTACTTTCTAACTCATTAAGATATTTAAAAGCTTTCGTAATGTTTTTAGATGTCTCAATTATTATACAAGTATTATTTACTTCTATTATCGTATTTTCTAAATCATTTATAACAAATTTATTACTACCAAGTTTTTCAATTATTTTTTCTTTATTAAATGAAAGACAAAGATTTTCAAAAATAGTTTTTCCATAATTAAATTTATTAGAATTCAAATAAAATAATTCTTCTAAAATTAGATATGTTTTATTTAAGTCTATTTTTAAATCTTTTATCTTAAATAAGTAATACTTTCTCATATAATCACCAAGTATATATTAACTTATTACATTTGAATTTTTTGAAGAAAAAAGAACTATTTCAAAAATAGTTCTTTGATTCTTTCTTTAATATCAGTATACATAAATGAGAAATAAGATAATACCTCATCTCTAGTGCCACTAATGCCATAGTTATCAAGTGTAATTAAATACTTTTTGTTGTATACAAATTGATGCCAACCATAACTTGTTCCTGCCTCAAATACAACACGCTTTACTCCAAATGGAAGAACAGATTCTTGATATTCTTCTGGTTGCTTAATAAATTCTTCCATAATTGGCATACTTACAACACGAATATCTAAATGTTCTTGATTATAAAGCTCTTCAGCAATGAATAGAGATGTTTGTACTTCAGTTCCAGTTGCAATTATAATTCCGTGTAATTGTTCTCTTTCTTTACGAATAATATATGCCCCTTTTTCAGTAAGTTCAATACTTGTATTTCTTAAAGTTGAGACTTCACTTTTGGAAATAACTAATGCTGCCGGTGATTTATAGTCGTGTAATATTTTATTCCAGCAACCAATTATTTCTTTTGCATCGCAAGGCCTAAAAACCATTAGATTAGGTGTTGCACGAAGCATTGCTAATTGTTCGATTGGCTGATGAGTTGGACCATCTGGACCTATATTAATAGAGTCATGAGTAAATATATAAGTTACTGGCAAATGCATCATTGCAGACATTCTCATAGCTGGTTTTAAATAATCAGCAAAAGTCAAGAATGTTGAACCAAATGGCTTAAATCCAGTTAATGCAAGTCCATTTAAAATTGCTGCCATCGCATGTTCACGAACACCAAAATTGATGTTACGTCCGGAAAAATCTTGATAATTTATATCATTTGCATCATCAATATGAGCCTTAGTTGAACTTGCAAGATCAGCAGAACCACCAACAAAATTTGGAACTTTACTTGCTATATATTGCATTATTTGGTGATTAGTGTCTCTAAGAGCTTGTTTTTCACCAGCATTCTTAACATAACTTAATACTTCTTCTGTTAATGTGACATCAATATTTTCATCAAAGATTGCTTTTAATTCATGAATATCGAAGTCTGGTTGTTCATTAACATATTCTTTGTAATCTTGAGCCCACATTTCATATTTCTTGTCTGAGCGTGTCCTAATAGCTTCTTTTAAAGCATTAGATGCAAGTTCAGAAACATAGAATGGTTCATTTTTAATTTCTAATTTTTCTTTGATTTTCTTTATTTCATCAACACTGAAGACATAACCATGAACTTTATGATCCCCTGCTAAATCAGTGTCTTGACCAATTGTCGTAACAATTTGAATAAAACCAGGACGAATAGCTTGCTTACATCTATTAATAGCACCATTTATCTCAGAAACACTATTGCCATCTTTGACAAATTCAACATGCCACCCCATAGCACGAAAGCGTTCTGATACATTCTCAGTGAAAGTTATTTTCTTATTTCCATCTAGAGTTACATTATTTGAATCATATAAAACAATTAAGTTGTTTAAGCCATTATTAGCTGCAAACGAAGCAGCTTCATATGAAACACCTTCCATCATATCGCCATCTCCGACTAAGGCATAAATACGATAGTTAAATAAACTACGTGGTTTTTCTTTTCCAATTTTGAATCTCGCTTCTAACATTTTTTCAGCTAGAGCCAATCCAACCGCAGTTGCCATTCCTTGACCCAAAGGTCCAGTTGACATATCAACTCCAGGTGTTACACCAACTTCTGGATGTCCAGGAGTCTTATAACCATATCTTCTAAAATTTTCTAAATCCTCAATTGTTATATTTTGACCCATCATGTGAAGAAGTGCATAAAGCAAAGCAGAACCATGTCCTGCAGACATCACAAAGCGATCACGATTAAGCCAATTAGGATCTTTAACATTAACATTCATATGTTTAGCATAAATAGTATAAATAAGCGGTGCTGCACTCATTACAATCCCAGAATGTCCAGAACCAGCACGATTAATCATATCTAAAGCCAAGCATTTTAAATTGTTTATAATTTCACGATCCATTAAATATCATCCCCTATTTTATTACGATAATATTATAACATTTAATAATCGGTATGTAAATTAATAATATTAAAAAACTATAGCTTAACTATAGTACTATTTAACGTTAAGGCTTACCTCAGCCTTGAAGGATTCTTGATTTTGAGCTTCAACTCTAGTTTGTAATGCAACCACTAAATAAAGTGATAACCAAAATACAATTGCTACTCCTATTAAAAATTTGTTTTGAAATAATTCTTTCATATATTCACTCTCCTTCTTACAATTATATTCTAACACGAACATTTATTCGTGTCAATACAAATTGCAAACAAATGTTTGACATTTTACAATTTAGGTGTTATACTGACTATAGTAACGGAGGTAAATATGAACGATCTTACTAAAAGACAAAATGAAGTCTTAAATTATATTAAATCTTACATTGTATCGCATGGTTATCCACCAACAGTTCGTGAAATCGGTAGTGCTCTTGATATTTCATCACCTGCAACTGTTCATGCACACTTAAGCCATTTGGTTGAAAAAGGATTTATTAAGAAAGATGATGCTAAGAATCGTGCAATAGAATTATTGGTAGATAATGAATATGAAGAAAAAAGTGAAGATATTGTTGAAGTACCACTTCTTGGTAAAATAACAGCCGGAAATCCAATTGAAGCTATTCAAAATCCAAATGAATATTTTTCATTACCTGCATATTTGATACCAAACAATAAAGAAGTATTTACTTTAAGAGTATCAGGTGACAGTATGATTAATGCTGGAATATTTGATGGTGATATCGTAATAGTTGAAAGAAGAAACGTTGCAAATAATGGTGAAATTGTGGTTGCCATGACTGAAGAAAACGAAGTAACCTTAAAAACATTTTATAAAGAAGATGGATATGTTCGCTTGCAACCAGAAAATGATACAATGGATCCATTTATATTTCCAACTGTAACAATATTAGGTAAAGCTATTGGATTATATAGAAAATTATAAAAAGAGTGAAATTAATCACTCCTTTTTTTATACATTATCACTTATATAATTATAAAGTTTTTCAATGTTATCAATTATGTAATGATATGCTGATTTAAAAGGACTAACTATTATATCGTTAGCTTCAATAACCATAACATTACATTTTTTAAATTCATATAATCTAGATTCAATATCTATAGTCTTTTCAGTATTAGCTAAATATTCTATGGCATTTGTATAAGAATCATCATTATCCTTTGGCTTAGTTAGGGCATCTCTAAGTTTTAATCTTCCATATTTAG
>CAMVNN010000021.1 GCA_947168865.1 uncultured Bacillota bacterium | reverse complement strand
CTTATCCTCACCATTCTTATCTTTGTATAATTCTTTTTGACATATATCAAACCAAATATAATCTTTATCAACTTTATCTCTAATACTAGTAATATATCCATGATATTTTATATAGTCTACTAAATTTTTCATTCCTAAACCTCCTTTACCTTTTACTAAGGCCTTTGTATAACTATTATATTTATATATTATCCTTATCTATTATGTTAGTATATTATATCTATATTGTAAGAAATAATATTCTATTATGTTAGAAATTTATTTCTAATGAATATTTTTCTTCTAAAACTTTTTGGATTTTCAACTGTTATATATCCTTTATCAATTAATATTCTAATTAGAGTAGATATTGTTCTAGTAGAACATTTTAATTTATCAGCATAATATTTATTAGATCCAAAAGCATATCCTTTTTGATTTGAATTAGAGAGTAGTAGAGTAAAAAACACAATAGCACTTTTACTCAAATTATCATCTAATAAATCATAATATAGTTTTCCATGATTCTTGCTCATCCTTAATCTTTTTCCTTTCTTTTTGTATTGCTTTATCTTTAACCATATCTTTAAATGCTTCAGCAGATTCATTCATATATTCAGCCATAGCAACTTCTAAGCAGTATACTATAAAATCATTTATACTTATTCCTCTAGAATTGGCTTCAACTTTGGCTAAATCAAATATATCTTTTCTTAATCTCAAAACAAATTTATGCATATAAATTCACCTCCTTAATCATCGTATTTATATTTGCTAAATTTCGATTTAAACTTATTTAATGCTTTACTTTCATTTGGATTAGTAACTTTATCCCATTCAAAATCGGAATATATTTGCTCAAGTAGAGCAGTAGAGTAGTATGATTTTGAATATAATTTATCCAGTAATGCATTATTCTTTTCAAATGCTTTTGTCATTTCTAGATTATTAATTCCAGATGATACTAGTTGAACTACAGCTTCTGAAAATGAAATATTACATTTTCTTGCATAGTTTAAAATCATGATATCTATATCACTTGGAATAGATATATGTTTTTTTATTTTTGTCATAACTTATAACCTCCTTTCTTATCCACGATGTGGCTACATTCTGACCACCAAATCATCAATTATTATTAAAATTAATAGAAGAGCATAAGAGATTGATATCAGCACAACAAAAAAAGCCTTATTACATAAGACTTTAGTGTGATATCAAACTTATTTTGCACTTGCAAAATCGAGCCACTAGCGTGGACATTATTTTAATTAATTTCCTTATATTTAAATAAATTATAATGGATAAATTAAATCCATAAATCTAGTATTTCATAATGATCAATCCTCCTATGGTGGTCAAACAAAAAGAAGATGTAATTCCATCTTCTTCGAATATTTTTTCTTATTATACTTAATTTAACATAATTAATAAAAAAATAAAAGCCCATTTACCTGGTGAATTTCGTGTCGTTTAGGGGGCGGTTTAGGGTGCTGTTTTTGATATAAAAACCATATTTCATCTATATTTATCTCTTATTATACACATTCTATCACATCAAAATTAAAAATGGAAGTCTTTTTTTTGGCTTTTTTTCGGCTTTTTTTCCGACATTTTTTGTCCTTTTTTTGTCCTTTTTACCGACATTTTGCCAACATTTTTCCGATATTTTGCCGACATTTATCCGATATTTTCCATACATTTTACTAACATTATAGTTTATTTTCCTATATTACTATTATATTAAAATACTAATATTCCTTTCAATAGCCCTAATCCGTACTTTTTCCGTACCTTATGCGTACCTTTTCCGTCCTTTTTAAATATCAACATATCTAATTATTCCTATTTTACTATATTTTATCATGTATACAGATATTTACAAGAGGGTTTTGATGTACCCGTTTAGGGGGTGCATTTTTTGCTTTAAATCCTTATTTTATATGGGTTTATTAAAAAAATGTGAAAATTTTAAAAATTATTTTTTAAAAATTATTGTCAAGAATGCCGAAAAATCTGGTAAAATTATATTATAAGTACTGTTCAAAATCATATATTTTATGATATACTGTCTATAGAGGATAGATACAGTGGTGATTAATTATGAAAAAAATTAGAGTTTTTGAGACATTTTCAGGAATTGGTGCACAAAATAAGGCATTAAAAAATAGCGGACTTGATTATGAAGTAGTAGCAACGAGTGATTGGTTCATTGATGCAATTTTAGCGTATGATGCTATACATTGCAAAGACGAAAAAATTAGCGTTCCTTCATATGAAAAACAAATAGAGTATTTATCAAAATTTACATTTAGTGGTGATTCAGTTAAGCCTTATCATAATTTGATGAAAAAAAGTAAAAAGGAAATAAAAAAATTATATATTGCAAATAAACGAACAAAAAATCTCGGATCAATAACAGAAATTACTTCAAAGGTTATACCTGACCATGATTTGTTAACATATAGTTTTCCATGCCAAGATTTATCTACTGGTGGAAAGACACGAGGAATGAGCAAAGGATCTGGAACTAGATCTGGCTTGCTATGGGAAATTGAAAGAATACTTGGTGAGTTAAATAATGAAGGTAGACTTCCAAAATATTTATTGATGGAGAATGTTAAAGCAATCTTAGCGCCATCAAACAAAAAAGATTTTGAGATGTGGAAAAATTTTTTAGAGGATCTTGGCTATAAGAATGAAGTTATGGTATTATCAGGAATATATTTTGGAGTGCCACAGGATAGGGCAAGATGCTTTATGGTTAGTATCCTTGGAAATAAAAAACCAAAAATCGAAAAACGTTTAAAGAAAAATTTATATCCAGCAAGTGACATAAAAAAGTTTTTAAAAACGGATTATACAAATAAGACATATAAAAAAGAAGCTGATGAAGCACAATTACCTCGAACTAGATCTAGAGAACTAATGTGGAATATTAATAAAAGGGATGTTGAAAATTTAACTTATTTTAACACGATTACATGCAATATGGATAGACAAAACAATGCTGGCATGATATTATATGATGGACCAAAAGGGAACTCTTATCGTTTATTGACAGCACGTGAAGCATTTTTACTGATGGGATTTTCTGAAGAAGACTTTGAGAATGTAAAAAAGCTTGGATTAAGTTATAGAAAAATGATTAAATTAGCTGGTAATTCAATTGTTGTACCGGTTTTAGAAGCAATATTTAAAGTAATGTTTGAGGAGAAATAAGATGGATAAAGTAGTTCTGCCAATTGATAAAAAATCTTTATTTTTGAATATATTTAATGATAATGAATATGGGCATACTGCAACTGTATCAACTCCAATTAAGCAAGGAAATTCTACAAATGAAAAATTAGCTCAAATATTCAAAGTTCCAAAACAAATAGATTTTAATGCAAAACCATTATTGGTTGATGAATTAATAAAAAACTCTAAATCTAAAATAAAAATTAATAATGTGTTTTTGTTTGATAAGATTGCAGTAAATGGTGAATTAATTGAAACTGGAAAAATTTTATATTGCATGTACATTAAGGAAGAAGTAGATTCTTCCAAAGCACAATATGGAAGAATCAAACTTCATTATCCATTAGGATTAAAATATGAAGATAGTGACATTGATATAGACAATAAATATATTATTAATCTTATTTCAAAGAAAGTATTTAATTACGCTTTTATAGTAAATAGTTTTGAATATAACTTTGATAATGATATATTGAATTTTAATATAACAATTATTGGGGAAAACAAAATACCATACTCAAAAGTTTTTATCAATAATAAAGGAACAGGAAATAAATTTAATAGTATTTTTAACGAATTTGCTGAATCTTATGATATGGAAATTATCTCATTAAGACAAAAATTTGGACAAGAAATTGGCCCCGATAATTATTTAGAATACATGGAGATAGCAAAAGATAAAGCAATGGCCGAAGCAGAACTATATGCTAGAAAAAAATATAAAAATGATGTAACTAATATATCGTTACTATATCCTTATTCGTTATACGATTTTGAATGCAGAGAAGGATATAATACCAAATATTATTTAGTATTTTATACTACATCTAATAATGAATACTTTAATATATCGTCAAAAAAACTTAAATTCATTAATGATTTTAAAAATAATGTAGAAATATTAGTAATGACAAACATTTTGAATGAGCCCAAAATATCAAAGTATAATGTAGAGCAAATACTGACATTTTCAAAAAGTATAAATTCAGTAATGCTTAGAAAGGAGTAATCTATGGGAAAGTATATTACACAAATTCCACCAGCTAAATCATTAATTAGTGGAATAAGATCAATTGGATATAGTTTTGCGTCTTCTGTTGCAGATATTATAGATAATAGTATTACAGCAAAGGCCTCTGAAATAAATGTATATGCTGATCCGTTAGATGAACCATATTTCGTAATCTTGGACAATGGGCTAGGAATGAATTATGATGAATTAAAAAACGCAATGACATTTGGCTCAGACAGAACCAACAAGATAGATAATGAATTAGATTTAGGAAGATTTGGTCTTGGATTAAAGTCAGCATCTTTATCACAATGTCGAAAAATGACGGTTATTAGTAAGGAAAAAGATAGTATAAATGGTATGTGTTATGATTTAGAAATAATTGAAGCCCAAAATGATTGGGTGCTTGAAGTACTAGATGAAAATGAAGTAAAAAGAATGCCATGTTTTGAACAATTAAATAAATATGAGACTGGAACATTAGTTATTTGGCAGAATTTTGATAAATTAGATGCATTAGCCACTAATTTTGTAACCTCTTTTAGAAATGCAGTTGCTGATGCAAAGAAACATGTTGAATTAGTATTTCATTATTATTATGATTCAGTTAGCATTTTTTTTAATAATGATAGGATTGAAAAAAGGGATCCATTTTTAATTAATTCAGCTCCTAGACAGCAAACCGGTAGGACAGATCCTATAATAATGAATGGTTCAATTATTACAATTACACCTTATACGCTACCTTTTGCCAACACCTTAACACAAGAAGAAAAAAAATTATTAGGGAATACAAATATATATGATGAGCAGGGCTTTTATATTTATAGAAATAAAAGACTTATAATTTGGGGAAGTTGGCTCCATATGAATGTTAGAAGTGAGTTAAGCAAATTGGCTCGTGTTAAAATAGAGATACCTTCTACACTGGATAAAGAATGGAGCTTAGATGTAAAAAAATCAACTGCAAAAATTCCGGACAAAATAAAAGATCAGATAAAAGCTTCTCTTGAGGACTCAATACACAGAAGTAAAAGAACAACAAGATTCAAAGGAGTAAAAGAGCAGCAATTTGAAGACAAGGTGTGGAATAGAATAAATTTAAGAGATGGTTTTGTTAAATATGAATTGAATAAAGAAAATCCATTATACAAATTGTTATCAGAAAACCTTTCAGAAACAGATAAAAGATTATTGGATTCGTTTATATTTCAAATTGAGACTGGATTACCAAAGTATTCAATACAAAATGACACTCTAGATGATTTGAAAATTGTAAATGATAGTGATAGTAATACACCAGAAGAATTAATTGAGAGAGTATGCAAAGATTTGGAATGCGTACCGAGCTCCAAAAAAGAAGCAATATTGGATGAATTACTTAAAACAGATGTATATAAGAGTATTTCTGATAAAAGAGATTTAATAATTGAGAGGATTGGTGTTTATGTCTGATTTAGAAACAAAAGCATATAGAATGTTAAAAGAATTTTTAAGAGGAGAGAATAAGTCTATAGAAAAAATAAGGGAGGCTATTGATACAATATTAGAAATGAGTATTTTCAAAGAATCAAATATAGAAGATATCAAAAATACCATATATGATGAATATATAACTAATATTGGAATTGTAAATCCTGATGCAGAATTTCTTGTTAAAGATAAAGATTTCAATAATTGGATGAAATTATCCAATGTTTCTACAAATTGCTTTGATAGGTATATGGACTATTTAAGGGACATGGATTTTCCGGAAGACTCAATAGAAAAAATGACTAAGGCAACAAACGATATACTAGCTAGATGTGCTGATCCCAATAATTTAAATGACCATAAGAACTCTAAGAAAAAAGGCTTGGTAATGGGAGATATTCAATCTGGAAAAACTGCAAATTACACTGCTTTAATAAATTTGGCTGCTGATTATGGATATAAAGTTATAGTACTACTAGCTGGTATGACAGATTCTTTGAGAGAACAGACACAGAAACGTATTGATTCAGGATTTATTGGCGCCAAGAGTGATACCATAAGTAGTTCAATAATAAATTTTGTAGGCGTAGGAAAAGAAGAAAACAAGTATTATGCCATTCCTTTAACTAATGTTAATTCAGATTTTGGTAAAGTGGTTAGAGAAAATCAGAATACCAATTCTAGCGATTTTAATAAACCACTAATATTGGTTATTAAGAAAAATAAAAGTGTGTTAACACAGGTTAAAGATTATTTAAAACCAGGAATTCATGGAATCACTTCAGAAAATATTTTAATTATTGACGATGAAGCTGATAATGCTTCTGTTAATACCAAAAATAGTGATGATCCATCAATTATTAATAAGTTAATTCGAGATTTATTTAATAATTTTACTATCGCTTCATATGTTGGATTTACAGCAACACCTTTTGCAAATATATTTATAAATCCATATGATGATGATTTTAATAAGGATTTATTTCCATCAGATTTTATCGTTCAATTAAAAGAACCTTCATCATATTTTGGAGCAAATAAGGTTTTTAATAATCTTGGAAGTATTGATGAGCCTAAATATAAGCATATAGAAATACTAGATCCGCATGAAAAAAACTTTCTACTATTAACACATAAAAAAGATGACGAAATATTTAGTGTTCTACCTGATAGTTTAAAGAAAGCAATAAATGATTTCATAATTGTAAATGTCATTAGAACATTAAGAGGGAAAGAATTTAAACATAGAACCATGATGATTAATATTTCTCGTTTTAATGCAATCCAATATAAAATATATGATAAAATCAATGATTATATTGATTTGATGAAAAATACCATATCGCAAACTTATAAATCAGATTTTAATAATTTTATTAGAGATCCTTATATGAATGATTTATATGAAGAATATAATGATGAATTTTTCTCTGAAATAAGAGAAGAATTTACATGGGACCAAATTCAAGAAGGTTTAAATAACGAGATTCAACAATTTATAGTTACAGTAGTAAATAATAACAATAAGAAAAATAGATTTAATTATGATAATTATGAAAAAGAAGGAGCTAGAGTAATTGCGATTGGAGGATTTATTCTATCGAGAGGTCTTACTTTAGAGGGATTAATGATAAGCTACTTCAATAGAAAAGCCAATGCTTATGACACAGTATTACAGATGTGTAGATGGTTTGGGTACAGGCCAGGATATGAAGATTTATGCAGAATATATATGACTCAAGAAAATATTGATAATTTCGAGGATGTAATAGATGCCGTATCAAATTTAAAAGAGCAATTTAAACAAATGGATGTAGAAAATAAAACACCAGAGGATTTTGGATTAATGGTAAAACAATCGCCAGCTAGATTAAATATGCAAATGTTTATTTCGAGTGGAGAAGAGCTTGAAAAATTTGAAAAGATGGGGATTACTGCTAAAAACAAAATGAGAAATACCGAGGAAAAAATAATAACACTCAATTATAGTGGAATTGCTACTGATACATCAAAGCTATTTAATGATAAAGCAAAAAATGAAGAAAACAAAAATACAATCGATTTATTATTTAAAAGTTTAAAAGATAAAGAATTAAATTTAGAGTATGTTAATGGTAGATTAATGGTTCAAAGAATACCGAAAGGCATTATTTCTGATTTTATTAACAAATTTAAACTACCATTTCTAAATAAGAGTTTTGATACAGAGAGTTTATCAGAATATATCAAGAATTCTGTCTTCATGCCAGAATGGGATTTAGTTATAGCAACTGGTTCTAAGAATGATAATGATTATTGGAACTTCGAAGACTATAATATACCAGTTGTAACTCGTTCGTTTGATATGAATTATTCAGATAACATAATACGTATTTCTGGAAATAAAAACAGATTGTATGAACCTGGTATTTTTAATAGTGGTTTGAATGATGAACAATTATCACAAGCAAATATGAACATGATTTATCATGAAAGAAAAAATCTTATTGCAGAAGACTATTTAAATATTCAAAGGCGCCCATTATTGGTAATATACCCAATTAGGTTAAAAAAGAAAAAGAATTCATCAATCAATGATTCTGAAATGAGAGCAATTAGTAATTTTAATAATGGAACTCCATTGTTCGGAATTGCCTTAGGTTTTCCTGGCATTAAAACAAACGAAAGAGTTAGCTACAGACTAAATAAAGTTAAGATTGAGCAATTATCTCTTGATTTTGAATATGAGGAGGAATATGATCCTAATGAAGATTAATTTTGAAGATAAATTTAAAGAACTAAACGCAATTAGCGATATATTAAAAAAGGTTGAAAGTAATAATAAAGTAAAGATTTTTTATGGTTTATCGAAAGAAGGTAAAAAAAGATTAGCATTTTTATCAACAATTGTTCCTAGTCAAATAGAATCTACAAAAATGATAAGTGTTAGTTATTATAAAGATAATGAAAATTCAAATTGGTTAAGTTTTGATCTAGAAAATAATAACTATTCCAATTTATTCTATACTTTTTGTACAGATATGGTTAATTCATTGAGTGGATTAAATGATGAAAAAGAAGAATTAGAATATTTAAAACAAAGATTTTATAACTGGAAAAAGATGTTTCAAAATATTTCTACTAAAGAATTATCAGAGGAAAAAGAGCAGGGAATATATGGAGAATTGTATTTTTTGTACAAGTATATGATTCCCAAATATGGTGTAGAGAAATCTATTTTATCATGGGCAGGGCCACATAAATTTAATAAAGACTTTTCAATTGACGAAACTTGGTACGAAATTAAAACATCAAGTGTTAATGCTAATACAATTGAAATAAGATCAATTAATCAATTAGATTCAGATGTTGATGGTTTTCTAACTGTAGTTAGAGTTGAAAAAATGTCTATGGAATATAGAGGGGAATTGTCATCTATTTTTGAATTAATTCAAGCTATCATGGGTGAAATTACGAGTATTCAAATTCAAGATGATTTTCTTAATAAATTAATTGAATTAGGTGTTGGACCTGAAAATAATTTTGGCTCACGCCGCTATGACACAAAAAATATATTGTTATATAGTGTGTCAGATAAATTCCCTAAGCTTACAAGAAAAAATATAACATTCACTGAAATAGAAAATGTTACTTATACTATTAATCTTTCACAAATTGATAGATTTAAGGTGGAGGAATTATGATAAGTTTAGAAGAATTTAGAGAGGATTATATAAATGAAATTAATTTAACAGCTATTGAAAATAGTGAGCATCAACCAGATGCTTTCATAGATGAAATGTCTGAAACGCTTATAGAAGACTTTTCCATAATTAATGGCTTGGACAGATGCTTTTATTCATTTAATAAAGGAACTAAGGCTTTCAAAAATATGCAAATTGATGGTGGCTTTTTAGATCTTCCAGCAAATGTTATTGATTTATTAATCGCAGATTATAATCCTGGAGACGTAACAACAATAACTAATGAATTCATTAATTCAAAGTCACAATTGATGATTAATTATTTTGAAAACGTGCTAAAAGGCTATTTTACAAATGCGGAAGATAGTAACGAAGCGGTTCAACTAGCGTATAGTATTTTAAATAATTTAGATTCTATAAATAAAATTCACCTAGTTATTATATCTACTAATAAATTAAGTACGAGAGTTAAAACAATCGATTTTCCTGACTTTATTTATAATAATAGAAAATTTAAAGTTGAATTAGACGTTATTGATATTCAAATGATATATAATTCCAGATTAAAAGATTTTAAAAAAGAGCCAGTTGTTATAAATACTGCTGATTTTGGATTAAATGGTATTCAATGTATAAAAGCTGATATTGGTACCAGCGATTATGAAGCCTACTTAGCAATCGTGCCAGGTAAGTTTTTATGTGATATATATGAAAAGTATGGCCCTAGATTATTGGAGTCAAACGTTAGATCATTTTTAAATGCTAAGGGAGCTGTTAACAAAGGCATTCGTGGGACAATATTAAATGAGAGAAATAAATTTTTTACATATAATAACGGAATTTCAACAGTCGCAAAAGATATTAAGACTAAAGTCATTCCTAATGAAGGATTGTATATAACTGAATTTAATGATTTTCAAATAATTAATGGTGGGCAAACAACAGCATCTTTAGCATCTGCTGATATTAGAGATAAAGCTCCGCTAGATAATATTTATGTTCAAATGAAATTAACTATTGTTAAAGAGGATGATCCTGAATTTGTTCATAATATTTCAAAATATGCTAATAGCCAAAATAAAGTAACTGCAGCAGATCTTAACTCTAATCATCCATTCTATATAAAAATGGAAGAATTTTCTAGAAAAACATTTGCACCACCTGTTAATAATCAACCATACCAGACACTATGGTTCTTTGAAAGAGCTCGTGGACAATATGATCAGCCAAAAATGAGTATGACTAAAGCAGAACGTGAAAAATATACTAAGCTAAATCCAAATAATCAAAAATTTACTAAAACTGATTTAGCTAAATATTTAAATTCAGCTGCTATGAAGCCATATGCCGTTTCAAAGGGTGCACAATTGAATTTGATTGATTTTCAAACCGATTTGGAAGCACAGTGGAATAAAGATAAACTTTCATTTAATGAATTGTTCTACAAAGATTTAATTTCTAAGGCAATCCTATTTAAAACAATAGAGAAAGTTATTTCTGAACAGGATTGGTATATAGAAAATAAAGCATATAGGGCTCAATTAGTAACATATTCATTTTCAAAATTAATTTATGAAGTCAAAAAGAATGGTAATATGGAATTGGACTATAAAGCAATATGGGATAAACAAAGTGTACCTGCTTATATCATAGATGAAATAATTAATATTTCAAAATTATGTTTTGATGCATTTAACGATCCTAATAGAACATTTAATAATATTGGTGAATATACAAAAAGAAAAGATTGCTGGACTATCATAAAAGATAAGACTTATACATTATCTGAAGATACTATAGATTCACTAATATCAAAAGAAGATAAAAAAATAGAAGCTATCAGTGCAAAAAAAGATGAAAAATTAAATAATTCTGTTATGCAAGAAGTTGAAATATTTCAACTTGGTATAGATTATTGGAATAGAGTTAAACAACTAGGCATTGAACAAAATATTTTGAATGGTAGAGATATAGAATTTATAGATTATGCAATTAAATATTGCAATGGATTAGTAATGGGTATGTCACCTGCACAAACTAAAATTATTTTTGAGATAAAAGACAAATTAGAACAGCATGGGATAAAATAAAAAAATATTCGATACTGATTGAAAGGAATAAAAAATGAGTAAAATAAGATGGATGTATTATCCAAACGATCAAAAACCAAATAATCAAATAATAAAAACAATTGAAGTATTTGAAAAAAATCATGATTTATATGATTCTGATAATCATACACTTACTAGTAACGAAGTGTTAAATGTATTAACAAAAGATTTACAAAAAATTGGCTATCAAGTTGAAACTGACAAAAAAAATAAAATTAATATACCCGTATTATATGGAGAAAATGGTAAAATATCTAAATCATTTGATGTTGACGGATATGAACCAAATTTAAAAATAGTATTGGAAGTCGAAGCAGGTAGAGCATATACCAATTATCAAGTACTAAAAGATTTTTTTGAGGCATGTATGATTAATGATGCGGATTTCTTAATAATCGCCGTTCGAAATATATATTTAAAAAGTGATGATTATAGCCAAGTAAAAAGGTTATTTGACTCATTTTATTCAAATAGTAGAATGGTAATCCCATTTAAAGGATTATTAATCATAGGATATTAGCAAAAAAAGCATAAAAAAATGCTTTTTTTCATTTTTACATTTACTTTTACATTTCCTATTATATAAACTTTGATAAACTATGATAAATTAATAAGACTCGCAAAGCCTTATTTTATAAGGAATTTAAATTTTTGTATAAGAGATAATTCGTGCCAAGGGCGGACCCCCTGAAGAGAGTAACAATAATATGTTATTCTCATTCTTTTGTAGTAAAATG
>CAMVNN010000020.1 GCA_947168865.1 uncultured Bacillota bacterium | reverse complement strand
TTACTTTAATATAACGTATGTAGATGGACATCAAATAGAGATTATAGATAATAAAGATAATAAATAGTTAAGTGATTATTATAAATTTGATGATTTAAATAGTATGTTTATAGATATTTTTAATAATTAAAGAAAATATTAAAAATGTCTAGTAAAAAGAATAAAATCAATGATATAATTAATTTAGTAGATAATAAAGAAATTAAAATAGTATTGGAAGAATTATTTTAGGAGGATATTATGTTTGAAAAAATATTAAAAATTAATGATCGTGGAGCAGAGATTAAATTAGGAGAAATGACAACTGATTATAATTTAATGGGATTGCATTTAGTATTAGAAAATACTAATTTAAAAGTTGTTTGTGAAATTGATAGTGTTGATGGTAATGTTATCATAACTCATTTTATTGGTGAAATAATTGATGGTAAGTTTTATAATGGTGTAATTAATAAACCAGATACAAATGCCAATATGCGTATGATGAATTCTGATGAAATAGAATTGATTACTGGTGTTAAAAGTGAAAAAACATTTTCTTTTGGAACTAGTCCATTTTATGATAATAAAAGGTTTTATTTAGATATTAATACTTTCTTTAGTAACCATTTAACAATTCTAGGTAACTCTGGTAGTGGAAAAAGTTATGGTACCGCTCGTATAATTCAAAGCATTTTTAATACACCTGGATTCCTTCCATATAAGGCAAGTCTTATCTTTTTTGAAAATAATGGTGAATATATTAGTGCATTTAATAACTTGAATCAAATTAATCCGAATTATCACTTTAAAGTTATTACAACAAATCTAGCTTATGATTATAAAAAATTATCTATACCATTATGGTTATTATCTGTAGATGATATTGCTTTATTACTTCGTGCAACTACATCAAATCAAATTATTTTGATTGAAAGAATGATTAAACTAGCGAGAATTTTTTCACAGAATGAAGAAACAAGTAAAAAATTTAAAAACCATTTATTAGCACGTGCTATGTTATCTATTTTGTATTCTAATGATTTACCAGTTACAAAACGTAATAATATTTTTGGTTTGTTTAATACATGTCAAACTGAAGAATTAAATTTGGAAGCAGTAATTCAAGGTGCTGGTTATACACGTAAATTTAGGGATTGCTTTCATGTTGATGCTAATGGTGTTTTTACAGAGGGAATATTAGTTACTGAATATATTTCATCATTTGTAAATGCCGAATATGATAACTATGAACCAGAAACATATAATAGTTATACTCTTCAAGATTTAGAAAAAGCACTTGCATTTGCATTGGTGTCAGAAGATTGGTTAAATAATCCTAAAACATATAGTGATGCAATAACTTTAAAAGTTAAGTTACATACATTAAGCATTAGTACAGATTCAAGATTCTTTGATGTACCTGGAAATGTTACAGTTGAACAATATCTCGCTAGTCTTTTAATGGATAATGGTGGAAAAAATCAAATAGTGGATATAAATTTAGAAGATATTGATGATGCTCTTGCAAAAGTAATTGTTAAAATAATGTGTAGAATGTTCTTTGAATATGCAAAAAAACTTACTAATCGTGGTAGTGTTCCATTTAACATTTTTGTTGAAGAAGCGCATCGTTATATTAAATCTGGAGAAGATTTAGATTTAATTGGATATAATATTTTTGATCGTATTAGTAAAGAGGGAAGAAAATATGGTGTATTACTTAATCTAATCACACAAAGACCAGTTGAATTATCTGAAACTGTTATGTCACAGTGCTCTAATTTTGTTATTTTTAAAACAACCCATCCACGTGATATTGAGTATATTACTCAAATGGTCCCATATATAACTGATGAAATAATTGCAAAACAGAAAAGTTTACAACCAGGTTATTGTTTAGGATTTGGAAGTGCATTTAAAGTACCTACTATAATACGTATGGATAAACCAGAACCAGTTCCAAATAGTGATAATGTTAATGTTCTTAAAGAGTGGAGTATAAGTTAGTGTGAATAAATATGTTGTATTTATTTTATGTCTCTTATCAGTTGTTACCGTTAAAGCTAGTGAATTTTCATTAAACATAATTTGTCCAAAAGATGAATTAAGTATTGGTGAGAAGATTGTTTGTGATGTGACTATTAATTCTGATGTTTCTATAACGAATGTAAGTTTTAATTATAATACAGATTTAAATATTTCATTTGTTAAAGAGGATAATAATATTAATATTGTTGATAGAAATATAGTTGCAGTATATAATACTCCAATAAGCAACGCTAACCTTTTTAAAATTGAAATAGTTGGCAAAGATAGTGGCGAATCACAAATTGTTTTTAGTAATATCAAAGTAAATAATAATCTTAGTACTGATGATATAACGAAAAAAATAAATATAAAAGATAACAATGTTTTATCAGGTAATAATAAATTAAGTGATATAACTATAGATGGTATATCTATAGAAAATTTTAATCCGAATATTAATCATTATGAAAATATAGTAGTTACTAAGCCGATTGTATTTATTGATATTAAAGGGAAAGATGATAAGGCAATGGTTACTGGTGTTGGTTCAGTTATGTTAAGAAGAGGTGTACCAACAAATGTTAATATACAGGTGACTAGTGAAGATGGTAATATTAATACATATACATTGGTTATTAAATATGAAAAAGAGGTATCGAAAAGTCATGATGCATCACTTGAATCAATAGAATTATATAATAAAAATAATAGACTTGATTTTTCATATGATAAAGATAAATCATCATTTAGAATTAAGGTAAATAGTAATATTGATAGTGTGTTGATTAAAGCAACACCAGCAAATGACAAGGCTTTTTTTATCGATGAATTAGGTCCACGTGAAGTTAATCTTAATTATGGGGATAATTTTATTGAATTAAAGGTAGAATCAGAAAATGGTGATATTAAAATATATAGTATTAACATTGAAAGAATGGATAATAGAGATTCCGATAACACACTAAAAGAGTTAATAATTAATGAAAATGTAATTAAGATTGAAACTGATATTTATGAATATTCCATTAGTGTTCCTTTTGAAACTGATTTGACAAATGTAAAAGCAATACCTAAAAGTACTAAAGCAAGTGTAGATTATTCTAATATTAATCTATATGAGGGAAATAACAAAATGAATATTAAGGTAACTTCTGAGAATGGAAAAACAAAAGAGTATCATATCAATATTCTACGTTTATCAAAAGTGGAAGAGGAAGAATTACCTGATATATTAGATAATAGTGAAATAGATATACAAGAATCAGTTGAGAAAGATAGTGAATCTTTGAATGATTCTAGTGAGAAATCCAATTATTTGATTTATTATATTTTAATTGGTGTTATGACATTAGGCATTGTATTTATTATTTTGTTTGGTATAATAAGAAAGAAATAAACTTTACATATTGTAAAGTTTTCTTAAGTTTATCGACATTAAGGAAAAAAATATATATAATTAGTAAAGGAGGATGTTTTATGTTTGAAGGTTTACAGGAAAAATTAGAAGGTGTTATTCATAAAGCACGTGGTTATGGAAAAATAACTGAAGAAAATATAAGCGAAATGCTAAGAGAGGTGCGTATTGCACTTTTAGAGGCAGACGTTAATTACAAGGTTGTCAAAGAATTTACAAATAATGTTAAAGAAAAAGCCTTGGGTGAGGAGGTTATAACAAGTCTTAAACCAGGGGAAGTTTTTGTAAAAATTGTTAGTGATGAATTAAAAGAATTGTTAGGTGGAGAAGCTAAGCCTTTAAATTTGAAAGGTAATCCAGCAATACTTATGCTTGTTGGTCTTCAAGGTAGTGGTAAAACTACAACAATAGGAAAACTTGCAAATTTCTTAAGAAAAAAACATTCTAAGAAACCTTTACTTGTTGCTTGTGATGTATACAGACCTGCTGCAATTGATCAGTTGAAAACATTGGGCAAAGAGTTGAATATTCCTGTTTATGATGAAGGCTTAAATAATCCTGTTAATACTAGTGTAAATGCCATTAAATATGCTAAAGAAAATAATTATGATTATGTATTAATTGATACAGCAGGACGTCTTCATATTGATGAAGAGTTGATGGAAGAGTTAAATAATATTAGAAATAGTGTTCAACCAGAAGAAATTCTTTTAGTCATAGATTCTATGATGGGGCAAGATGCTATTAATGTTATCACTGGTTTTAATGATAAGTTGGATTTAACAGGTGTTATATTAACCAAACTTGATGGTGATACAAGAGGTGGTGTTGCTTTATCTGCAAGACATCTTACGAATGTTCCAATTAAATTTATTGGTGTGTCTGAAAAACTTGATGGTTTAGAGCTATTTGATCCAGAACGAATGGCAGATAGAATTCTTGGTATGGGGGATGTTGTATCGCTTGTAGAAAAAGCAAGTGAAGTAATAGATGAAAAAGAAGCAGAAAAAACTTTTAAAAAAATGCAAAAAGGAAAGTATGATTTAGATGATTTTCTATCACAAATGAAACAAATACGAAAGTTAGGACCACTAGAAAATCTTATAAAACTAATTCCTGGTGCTAAAAAAATGGGACTTACAAATGTACAAATTGATCCTAAACAAATTGCACATATTGAGGCAATAATTCAATCAATGACAATGGAAGAAAGACAAAATCCTTATATAATTAAAGCAACAAGGAAGCAAAGAATTGCTAAAGGATCAGGACGAAATGTTCAAGAAGTTAATAGATTATTGGAACAATTTGAAAATTATAAAAAAATGATGAAAGGAATATCAAATGGTAATTTTAAAATACCGTTTAATTAGAATATGAATTTTGATCTACTTATTAATAAATTTATAAATGATTATATGTCAATTGCATCATATGCCAATAAAGAAGAAATCGAGTTTTTTATTATGCAAATGAAGGATTTAATAATAAAGAATAAGGATAAAACCCCTCAAGAAATAATTGACCTGTTATTAGAAGAAAATATACGAGAAATTGATGATATACGTCAAAAATATGGTATACCTGGTTTTACAATTGGTATGCAGGTTGGCAATATAAAAATTAAATTATATGGTGGTAATATAAATAATTTAGGTAATGAAATGAATGAAAATGCTTTGTTTGATATTGCCTCAATGACAAAGTTTTATACACAAGTTATTTGTTATCATTTGATGCAAGAAGGATTAATTTCTTTAAATGATAAAATTGTAGATATTGATTCTAGATTTACTAATTTAGGAGATTTAACAGTAAGTGATATATTAACATTTGGAACAACATTTAAAACTGATGGGCTAATAAAAAATGCTAGCACGATTGAAGAAGCACGAGAGATTCTTTTTAATGTTTGTGTAGTAGAAAAAAATAAATATAACTATAATGATATAGGTATGATGATAATTAAAGAAATTATGGAACATGTTTCAGGGTATACATATGAAGAATTAGTTAGTAAATATATTATTAAAGCGTATAATCTTAAAAATACGCATTTAATTGTTCCAAAATGTAAATTAAAACTTGTAACTGGAACTCCAAATTTCTTAGTTGGTCACATAAATGATGCTTCTGCTAATGCATTAGGAGGCTTTTCAGGACATGCAGGTATATTTTCATCAAGTGATGATTTATTAAAGTTTATTATGAAATCGCATGAGGTTGTCCCTAATATAAGAGATGCTTATACACCAGGAAAATTAAATGATGCGATGGGAACTATGGGAAACGTTTATGTATCACATCCTACTGGGCTTGTTAAGAGTTTTGTTGATACATTAGAGCCTTTGGATACAATTGCCATTCAAGGAAGTACACGTGTTAATGCTAATGCATCACATGATTCTGCACATGACATTTTATTTAATCCAGGTAGTATGGGAATGGATGAAGCTAAAGAAAGAGTTGCAAAAATAAATGAGCAAAGAAGTAGGGAAGGTAAAACTCTTATTGATCCGATAAAAACTTTTACTCATATACGAGATGGAGTAAAAGTTAATTCAAATTTAATTGATACAAGAACATTAATTCCTATATCAGAAATGGAAAAAATGATAAAGAGAAATGCGATCACAGTTTTGAAATTAAGATTTTTTAATGAAATTATTAAAGCATATGCAAGTGAATATGACAGGGAAATAAATTATACAAATAATGTTAAATAGTAAAACAAAAAAAATACAAAAAAAAATTGTAAAAGAGTTGACATAATAAATATTTTTGGTATACTTATATATGTCTACTTTTTGCGGATGTAGTTTAGTGGTAGAACTTCAGCCTTCCAAGCTGACCATGTGGGTTCGATTCCCATCATCCGCTCCATTTGAATACAACTTACGAACCCTTAAAAGTTTGTAAGTTTTTATTATACCCTTGTCAGCTTGGCAAGGCATATAAAACCAAAAGTTCTCTTATAGAAAGGAGGACTTTTTCTTATGCTAGAATTTAAAGTTATTGAAAAATTATCACCTAACAAAGATTTATTAAATGCTATTAATACATTTGATAAAAAGATAATTAATGGTGAAATTAAGACTATTTTAAACACCAATTTAAAAGTTATTAAACCTACTACTTATATTATCAAATCTCCTATTAAACTAACTATTTTAGAATATCAAGTTAATGAAATTAATAATAAATATTTCTATATTAAAGAATATCAAATGAAATACAACTTAAAAGAAATTTTAGAGTTATTAAAATCTCTAAACCATTAATACTTTACATAAAAAGTGTCAATTTTTAAAATAATTTTAACTTTTTTCAATTTTAGACTTGTTTTTTTGCTTTTAAGTGAGGAAACATATGAGGAGATAATTTTATGAGATGTGGAATTTATGTCAGAGTATCTACTGATGAACAAAGAGATAATGGTTATTCTATAGACTCACAACTTAGAATGATTAAAGATTATTGTGAGAAAAATAATTATGATATTGTTGATATCTATAATGATGCAGGTTATTCAGGAAAAGATTTAATGCGACCTGAAATGCAAAGATTACTTCAAGATATTAAATCAAGGAAATTAGATAAGTTGATTGCAATTAAAGTAGATAGATTAACAAGAAATAATTATGATGGATTTTGGCTACTTAACTACTGTGAAGAACATGATGTTAAGATAGAATTAATATTAGAACCATATGATGTATCTACTGCTAATGGTGAGATGATATTTGGTATGAACTTGGTATTCGGACAAAGAGAAAGAAAAGAAATTGGTGCAAGAACTAAAAGAGCGATGGAAGAAATGGCTCTTGAGCATATTCACCCAAGTAAATCACCTTTTGGCTATATTAGAAATAAAGAAACAGGTCATTTAGAAATAGAACCCATTGAGGCACAAGTAGTTAAAGAGATATTTAATTTATGCAAAAAAGGTCATTCTACAAGGAATATATCTAAAATAATGAAAGATACTAACGCCTATTTGAAAAGTGGTAAATGGTCTTCAGATCGTGTTTATAAGATACTTACTAATACTATTTATATTGGTACTTTTGAATATGGAAAATATACAAGGAAAGAAGAAAATATATTAAGAGTAGATAATTATTGTGAACCAATTATTGATATGAATACTTGGAATGCAACAAGAAATAATTTAGAAAAGAATAAACATTCTAATTATGGAGAACATATTCATTTATTTACTTCAATAGTTAAATGTCCAAGTTGTAATCGTATTCTATCTTCCACTATTTCTTATAAATATGATAGAAAAAGAAATAAAAAAGAACATTATCATTTAACATGTAAAAATAGTGAATGTCCTAACAAAGGATTACATTACAGTTCTGATAAAATAGAGAAAGCCTTATCAAAAATATTAAATGAATTAACAAGATATATGTATGATAATACTAGTGAATTAATAGTACCAAATATAACTATTTCTAAAGAATTAAAAGAAATATATAAAGCATTAGAAAAGCTAAAAACACAAGAAAAAAAGTTAGTTGATTTATACTTGTCATCCAATTTAAATGTTGAAACAATTAATAATAAAAATGATTCAATAAAGAAAGAAATTCAAAAATTAGAAAAGAAAAAGGAGACAATTAATCCTGACAATAACAGCAAAGAATACACTTTAGAATTATTAAAAAAATTAAATTATTCTTATGATGAAAACACTGAAGAATATATCTTTTTAAGTAATAGTTTTGCATTTATTTTTAATAGTTTAAATCGCAAAACTAAAAAAGAAATTATTCATAGGTGTATTGCATCTTTAGAAATTGAAAGAGATAAAAATTATAATATTACCATTAAAAATATTAAATTTACTGAAGAATTTATTTCAAAAAATCCCAAAGAATATTTAGATTATTTACAAAATATTTTATCTAAAAATCAAGTATTTATTACCTATAAAGAAGCTATTAATAAAGAAAAATTAGATAGTTTAAAAGATAAATATATCATCTTTTATCTATCTAAAATTCTTGAAAATAATCATAATAATCCTGAATATAAAATACTATTAACAATACTATCTGAAAAGATTTTTAATGATGAAATAATAGAATGTCCTTATATAGAAAACGGAAAAATAATTGATAGATTGTTATTGATACATAAATAATGGTGGGTTTTAGCAAGCATTGGATTTGTACTCCCAGAAAAGATTTCCAGGGTAATTCTCCTGCTTGAGGGAGCACCCCAATCCCCGATTAAATTAATATAATTACAAAGTGTCATTCATCTATTTTGTTTTTTTCTTACAAATTACTATAGTTAACTAAAAAACTTACTAATTTTATTTTGTTTTTCTATCATCTTGACTTAATTGCTCATTACCGTATGCTAAATCAGATGCATAAAACATATTAATTAATGCTGTAGGCATTTCTGTTTGTCGCATATTTGTAATAATTCTTTTTCTAAAAAAATTGTCGATAAAATTTGCCTGATATTCACTAATAAATAATCGTGTAATTATCTCTTGACTATATTTATAGTCTAGATTTTCAGCATTCTTAAATAATTCTATTGAATTAAGATTGCCTGTTCTATTAATACTATAATTAATTGCATTAATTAGAAAATTATATGTATCTTTTGCTCCATCATTAAATGCATAACTTTCACCATTGTCATTATTTCTTTTTACACCTGCCGCAGTTAACCATATATTTGAGAAAATTGCTATTTCTTCAATATTTTTATCAGAAACAATTTCTTTAGTATATTTATTAATAATTTTAATTGAATTATCAGTATCGTAAATAAGTGCATATTGTTGTGAATAATGCTTAATTTCTTCAAATGTAGGAATAGAAATTAAATTATTCTCTTTTTTTTCTTCGGTAGCGTGTGAAACTTGAATGGTTGGCATATTACGAATACTAACTTTTTGTTTTAAAGATTCCAAAACTTTAATATGCTCCAACTGACTATTTTTATCTTTATCATTATTTGAAATACTATACTTTTCAAACATTTTAATGGCATACATCATTTGGTCGTTTGATACATTTTTATCATTATAAAAGGCATTAATTCTTTTTTGTAAACATTTTGATAAAACTTCGCATAATTTTAAATGTTCAATTTCTGCGCCTTTTTCTTTTATTTCAGTAATAGCATTTATAAAAAGCTCAATTGCGTCCTTACTACTGCCATAAACTTGTTGAAATACATCATTATATAAAGAGTTGAATTTTTGAAAACTACCAATAGGATCTATATACATAAGTTCAAATGATTCTTTACCACCAAAAACAATTTTCAGTAAATCTCCATAGTTTGCAATTAGACAATTACTACTTTCAGGGTTTCGTAGTGGATAACTATTTCCAGAATTTCCAATTGGTTTTCTTAAATATATTTCCTGTCTTGCCATTTCTAAACTTTCCGATTCATTTAATATTTCATTTAAATTATCAAAGCCATTAATATTACGATAAGTTCTTCCATTTTGCTCATTAACAACAGATCCAATATGTGTTCCTGTAGATAAGTATCTTTCAATATCTCCAAGTTGCTTTGGAATTTCTTCATATGTTCTTAAAATAAATTTGTATTGAGGCATTTTTGATATTTCATCATAAATTTTTTTATATGCAGATCTAAATCTTTGATCTAAAGTATTATCATATCTTGTTTGCAAACCATGTTCAAATTCATGCATTGCAACTTTTTTCTTTGCATTTTGTTTTATATTTTCAAATCTCTGTGATTGAGCTAAAAATAATTTTTCATATGGAGCTAATTGTCCATCTAATTTTGCATAATTAAATATCACGGTATGTTGATCTGGTAAAAAGGCACCTTTTAAATGTGAATCAGCGAACCCTTCATCAATCATATGTTGGTCAACTGCTTGAACCTCCCAAATATTTCTCATCAATTTATTTAAAAAGAAATCTTCTATTGGGTATGTTCCATTTGTTGGTTTAATAAAAAGCGAATTACTGCTTTTTTCAACTGATACAGGAATAGGTGGGATTATACTTTCATATTTAGTAATTATATTACACATTAATTCTATTAAAACTAATTTTGTTTCATTGTTTAATCCAAGTGCTTTTGCATAGGCATTACAAAAATCATTAACTTTTATTTGATTCATACATATTCTCCTCTTATAATATAAGTATATCATATTTAATAAACATTTAAAATAATCAAGACACTAATCATTAATTAAATAAAAAAATTGAATTAAATATAAATTAATAGTATAATTTACTCATAGAGAGCTTTGGTTCGTAACCTGTTATATATTCGCTCCATATGTAAAAATCGTCGCACCAAGCGATGTTGAGATAAAGCTTAATTCGGAAGAATTAAGTTTTTTTGTGTTTAAGAAAGGTGTGATGATATGTTAAATATTGTTAAAGAAAAACTTGATTTAAGCTCAGATTTAAAGAAAAAGATTGATTGGGCTAAGAAATATACTTCTACTCCTATAAAACTCAAGAAAGGTCATTTAATTAGATTAGAGCCATCTAATCTTGCTTATGTAGATCCACATAAAGTTATTATCAATGATTATACATTTCTATTTTTCAATGGTATTAATTCTTTCTATGTTAATAACCTAAATGATAGACACAACTTATCTGAATTAGAAAACTACTTTAAACTAGCTAAAAATTGCTAACTATTGACTTATTTTAAAAAAGTGATATTATAAATAACCAATGAAAGAGGTATGCTCTAGAAGTGGAGGTACATCTATGATTAAAAGCAAAGAAAAAATTAAAATATATAATATTGAATTAAATGAGGAGTCAGTAGTATTTAGACTTTACTAGATACTTTTGACTCCTCTTTTTTAGTAATAAGGAGGTTTAAATGGAAGAAGAAAGAAAAGTTGCAGGTATTTATATTCGTGTATCAACTGAAGATCAAGCTCGTGAAGGATTTAGTTTAGGAGAACAAGAAGAAAAATTAAAACAATTATGTGATTATAAGGGTTATGAAGTATATAAGGTTTATTGTGATGCTGGTATATCAGCTAAAGATATGGAACATAGACCAAAGTTTCAAGAAATGCTTAAAGATATGAAAGATGGAAAAATCAATTATATTGTAGCCTATAAACTTGATAGAGTTACCCGTTCAGTTAGAGATTTAAAAGAACTAATCTCACAACTAGAAAAATATAATACTTATTTAGTATGTGATAGAGATGATGTTAATACTTCTACTGCTAATGGTAGATTCTTTGTAAGAATGCTTACTGTCTTATCACAACTTGAAATTGAGATAGTTTCAGAAAGAACAAAATTTGGTTTAAATGGTGCAATTAAATTTGGTCATTTACCTGGACAAGTTGCTTTAGGATTTAAAAAAGATGGTAATAAGAAAACTATTATTGATCCAGCAACTGCTCCTATTGTTAAAAGAGTCTTTGATTTATATTTGCAAGGTAAAACATTCTTACAAATTGCTAATATATTTAATGATGAAAATATATTAAATAAAAATTGGAAAGATACTCATATTGAAAGAATAATAAATAATCGTTTATACATGGGAGATTATGAAATGTATAAAAGACTTAAAGAATGGAAAAATATTGAGCCTGTTATTTATATGAATGTTGTTGATCCAATTATACCAAGATATATTTGGGAAGAATGCCAAGCACAAAAGATTATTAATCAAAGAACTTATACTAGAGATAGAGTTTATACTTTCTTTCAAAAACTTAAATGTCCTAAATGTGGAAAGATAATGAAATGTAAAGGTTCCGGAGGAAAGAAAAGGAAATATGTCTATTATCATTGTGATAATTGTAAAAAAAATATTAGAGAATCTTATGTTGAAGAAGAATTTGAAAAGATTATTGGTCAATTATTAAGATTTGATAATGAATATAATGAATTATTCTTACCTCTATTTGCTGATAAAGAAAAGTCAGTTGATAAATCTGATATAGAAAGAGAAATAATTAATTTAACAAAACAAAAAGAAAGAATTAAAAAAGCTTATATGTCTGAAGTTGTAGAACTTGATGACTTTAAAGAAGATTTAAAAGTGATAAATGATAAACTTGATATATTAACTAAACAATTAGAAAAAGAAAATGACTTAAAAAACAGAAATAGATTTACCCCCGAAAAAGTTATGGCTGATAGAGATTTACAAAGAATATTTATGCAAAATGGTAGTGATGTTTCTATGTTTCTTACAGAGTGGCAAACAATGACTAAAGAAGCTAAACAAGAGTTTATCGCTAGATATATTGAATCACTTACTTTTGAGAAAAATGATAGATACCCAAATGGAATACATTTAATTGATATTAAATTAAAGTCATTATTTAATGAAAAAGTAGATCGTTTATCAAAACTTGGTTTATCACAAGTTCCAATTGAATTTATTTCAAACAACGAGTCAATTATACTTAATGTTAGTTATCCATTAAAAGAATCTCAAGTAAAAGAATACATGAAAGAATTTAAAGATATTAAAGGTGTTAAATTACATGTTCACCCAACATTTAATTATAGTTTTGAAGATATGCCTAATGAAATAGTATTTGACTTAGATAAAAATGAGAAAGTATTAAAACTAATTCCTATAATTAAAGATATAGACAATCCTGAAAATATATCAAA
>CAMVNN010000019.1 GCA_947168865.1 uncultured Bacillota bacterium | reverse complement strand
GCACTCGCCTTCTAAGCGAGCGGCCAGAAGTTCGAATCTTCTATGTTCCGCCATTAGGTTTTAAATCCGAACCAATAAATCTATATAATGATAATGGATTTTTGGTATTCGAATTCAAATTATAAACTATAGAATGAAGATCACAGAGATGTGGTCTTTTTTCATTTAATATGAAAAAAAGACTAATGTTTCTATTATCATTAGTCTTATTCAGTATCTTTAATTAATATATGATAACTTTAGATTATGGTATTTGATTAGTCTTTAAAATCAAATAAGAATCCATATCTTCCTTCTTCATCATCATGTGTAAAATTATAATACTTAATTTTATCGTTATTTAAATTGATTTTTGGCATATCTTTTTCATTTTCAATTATGATTAATTGACTTTGATCCATTGAGTTGATGAAGTAATTATAAATTCCTAGTGTTAAATTATTTTTATTAATATGAGTGTGACCAACATCTAAACCAAGTAATGGAGTATCAATAATATAGAATGAAGGTTTGATTCTAGCGTTATCATACAAATATTTTCTTATAGCTAACAACATAATAGTATTATAAAAAGCTGTGAAACCTTTGCCGTTCGTTGCTTTAGAATTTCCGTTTATTTCAATATCAAAGCTTTTAAATGAAAAAGCAGCAGAATTATAGTTTGGGTGATCGCATGATTTTAAAATTAATTTAATGTCTTTTGTTAAATCTTCTATAAATGATTTACTAAATAAATCTGCAGGGATATATGTCTGTTTTTTAGGCTGCTTCTTATATAAGTCATCAAGGTCATCTTCACATTGTTGATTAAAAGCTTCTATAGCCTTTAGTTCTGCTTGAATAGAAATATAGTTTCTAAAAGTATTAATTTTTTCTTCAATATTTCTTTTTGCTGGTTTTAATACACTATTTATAGTGATATCAATCTCTTTTTTCTTATTTTCTAATTCTTTAATAGTGGAATTTAAATCATATGTTTCCTTTAGAATTTTATTTTTTATTTCGATTAGTCCGTTTAATTGAGAAGTTATTCTACATATTTCCGCATTAATTGTTTCATCACTAACTTTAAATTGGCCTGAAGCATCTAAATCTTTTTTACAGTGAGGGCATTTTGCATTTGACAATACATGTGAACTTTCAGAAACAAATGTTAATCTTTCAATATCTGATGTAAATTGACTTTCAAGTGAAGAGTATCTATTTAATAGTATTAAAGATTCATTTAGTTTTTCATTTTTTTCAGTAATAGTTTTTAATAATTTTTGTCCATTAATAAATGTTTCATTCATTTTATGTTCGATTTCATTTAGTTTAATAGTTAAATTATCAATTTCTTCATTGATATTATAATTAGCACTTAGAATTGGATGTTTCTTTAAATCTTCGCTTTGTTCTTTTAATTTGAATAACTTATCATTTATATATTTTGAAATTGCGGCTTTTTTAATACGTTTAGTGGCTTCGCTATCATCAGGGTCATAAGAAGAAAAATCAGTTTCGTAAAGCAAATATAATAGATGAGACAAGAAGTAGGTTTTATTGACAGTTTCTTTTGGCAGAATAATTGAATTATCTCTTTCGATTTCTTTTTCATTAATCATTAGCATATGTAAAAACATTCTTAGCGTGAATCTTTTCATTAAGCAGTATCTATTGAAAGGAACCTTAAATTCTTCGTAGATATCAAATAGTTTTAAATATACAAGATTAATATTGTTTTCTTTCTCGTTATCTGTAGAATATATTCCACTTTCAATACCATCAAAATCACTTGACACTTCAATATCGCTTGAATTTAAATCCCTTGTGAATTTTATATCATGGTTGTTTTTACATATTGTTAAAGAAAAAGATGTATAACCTGAATTTACTTTGATTTCAAGTTTATCAGAACCTAATATATATTTTATACATTTAAAGATGTATGTTTTTCCTGTATTCGAAGCTCCACAAATTATTGTTAAATTTGGTGAAAATTCTATAGATGAAGTTTTTTTGTTAATACCATACGCTGATAATTCTTTTAAATAAAAATTACTCATAGTGTTTCACCTCTCTCTTTAATCACGCTATTTGTAATAAATAGATTTAATTCGTTAATGATTTGCTCTCTGCTTTTTGATTTTATTTTCGTTAGAACTAATTTTACAATTTTTTTATATTTTAATGAGTATGTAGATTTTAGATTGCTACATACTTTTTTTGATTTTCATTGATTTTATATTCTATTCCATTTGTTGAATCATAGGGTTTAATATAATTAGCATTTAATAATGCATTAATCGCTTTTTTTATTTGTAATCTTCTTGAAGCAAATCCACTAAAATTATAATTATTATTTCCATGTAAATTATAATTGTTAATTTTGAAGTCTTTGCTATATGTTGACATAAAGTCTATTGTTGTAAGAGTATCAATATCAAATCCCTCATCAATACTAGAAAGAATTATTAATACTCTCATTGAAATTTCTGCAGTAGAATTAAAAATATTATTCATAATCAACCTCCATCCAAGATTTAATACGTCCTTCGTTGACTAATATATGGCATATTCCTTTACGTTCTTTAACTGTAACTAGGCCTTTAATATTAAGCAATATAGTGCTATTAAGTTCGGCTTTAGTAGCCATATCTAAAACATTCTTTAGTCTCTGGTATCCATCATTCAAGGATAAATCTACATAAGTTTCATAAATAGAATCAAATATTTCATTTTTTAATATGTTGAAATGATCTTCTCCATCATCAAATAAATCCCTTACAGAGCGTCTCATAGCTTCTGCACTATAGTAGCATTTGCTTTGTTCTAAAAGATGTTTTTCATATACAGGATAAGATTGCAGTTCTTGTAAAGATTTAATATCATTACCGCATATACTACTATAAACCTTTAAAAGTTCTATAACATATGGTAAATCGCATTTTAAACAAGAATCTTCTAGAGATATAGTTTCTGGCAATTCTATAGTCTTATTATTTATATGTAATATACCATCTTTTATATATGCATTTTTAAAAGCTTCTTTATCTAATGTTTTTGTTTCGATTTTTCTTATCGGTGGATAAGTTATATGTTCGCCTTTTGATATATCTTCAAATATCTTAGCCAATAAGTCAGCAAGTGTAGCAGGAATATCAATCTCACCGTCATAATATAAATCATCTTCAAAACCCAAATTTATGAGATGTTCTTTGAAATCATCAAAATTGTCTATTCTTTCATAAATAAAACTAATGAATTTATCCTTATCGTATAAACTTCGTATTTTACTAGCACACTCTTTATTATATGCTTGGTACCATTACAAAAACTTCTAAGTGTATCGTCATTATAATTAATTAAAGGATTTTCAAATGTTTCATTAGAAAATGGATCTTGCATAAATGATTCTACGATATTGATTAAGAAACTGGCTTTAGAAGACTCTTTTTTTAACTTAGATATTAGATTTATATACTCTTTTAACGTAATCATTGTTACACCTACAATCGATGGACCGAAATCCCGACCGTTTGGGACCGGTCCTTTTTTATTTTTAATATAGAATAATGTCAAAGCTTAAATAAAGTGATTATTCAAAGGATATTTTATCAAAATGAATTATCTTTTTCAATTTGATAAAAGTCATAATCACATAATTTAAAGCTTTAAAAAAGGAGGTGCAGGAACATGTAAAAAAAGCAGAGTTTTTCAGCAAAGAAGAAAGGAGGAAGAGAATGAAAGAAACGTTTAATAGGATGTTAGATGAGATAGAAAAGAAGAAATAATTATAGAATCTCAATTTATTCTTTGAATAATCGTGTTAAATACTAGAAATTTGAGAAAAAGTGATAAATTCTGACTAACAATGTTTGATGATGAGGTGAATTTAATGAGAATTGATTATCCTAGTTTGATACTTAATTTACATGCAAAAATTAAATCTATCGCAAGAAGAATTTGGCAAACTTATATAGATAGAAAGGTAGGAGTAATTATTACTTTTTCCTTTTTACAACCTATTAATTTCTATGTTGAAAACTAAAAAATATTATCTTAAGCAAATTATATTTACTAGATTTATCTAGTAAAATATAAGCAATAATAAAGGCGTGGTGGTAATTTGGATAAGAAAGAATACTTAAGTCGATATCATAACTTGATAGAAAGAATTGCAAGGAAAAAACAGTATATTGCCTTTTGTGAGGAACAATCACATTCAATTTCAGGTCTGGATTTTTCTGTAGAAAGAGTAGATCATACTCCATCATTAGAAGCACCATTTGTTAAATGGATTATGAGAGGCCTTGATGCAGAAAGAGAACTAAAAGATCTTGAAGCTAAAGCGTCTGTAGCAAAGATAGAAATAGAAACATCAATCGCTAATGTAATCGATGAAGATGAAAGACTTGTCTTAACACTTCATTATCTTGATTGGCTTTCTTGGAGTGAAATTGAAAAGGTAATATACGCATCTAAATCAACGCTTATGAGGTTACACCGTAGAGCACTAGATAATTTGGTGCTTTAAATTTGGCATAGGCTGACACAGGTTGATACATTGTGGACCATACCCCTCTTATGATATGCTATAATTGGCGAAAGCCATAGAGAATATAAGTCCAGATTCATACCTCTGGACTTTTTTCTTTATCTGAAAGGAGGAGTAACATGCCATATAAACCATAGAAACCATGTGCATTTCCTGGCTGTCCTAACTTAACAGATGGTACATATTGTGAGAAGCATAAGAAAGAAACTGTTCAAATCTATGATAAGTGCGAACGCTCGCCAGATCATTAAAAAAATATGGTATGGCTTGGAAACGATAAGAGATAAATATGCCAAAGTTCATCTTTTATGTGAACGATGTTTGAAGGAAGGCATGGTAACATTAATGGAAGAAGTGCATCATATATTACCTGTTAATCGTGGTGGAACTAATGATGCATCAAATCTTATGAGTCTTTGTAGAAGTTGTCATAATAAAATTCATATTGAATTAGGTGATAGACCTCTGCATGAGTAAATTGTATTGAATTATCTCAATAAAAATTAAATTAGTAATTAGAAACACAGATATGGAGGTAATAATAATGAGTGCTGTAAATTCTAATAAAAAAATAAAAATTTCCTTATTTCAAGGAGGATTAGGTGATGATGGATATGGTTTTAATGAAACTATTAACTTACTAACCAAATCAAGTTCTAATTTTATAAAATATTCTAATAGAATTGATATGTCTGATTTTAATTCAGAACAAAATTGTTTTTATGGAAAATTATGTGGATATTATACTAAATCTACAGAAGCTTTGAATAATTTTAAAACATTAATTGCGGATATTGTTACTTTTGCTGAAAGCAATATTGGAAAGACAATTTTAGTACAAACATTTTTAAATAAAGGATTTAATTCTAATCATAATTTAGACTCTATTGATAATCAAAAAACAAAATTAATTTTCATCATTGATGAAATAAAAAAATATCCAAATATTGAACTTAGTCTTGTTGGACATAGTCAAGGTGGATTAGTTAATTTAGAAACCGCTATTCAAAGAAGTTCAGAAATAAAACAATTAATTTCTATTTCTACACCATATGCTCCTGTATATTTGGGTGAAAAACTAATTTTTTTAGATTTTTTCTTTAAATTAGGTGGTGAAACTGCATACGGATTATTTTGTAATGATCCTAAAAATATTCCGGCTTATAAATCTTGTGTAGAAAGATTGTGTTCTAGTGCATATTATTCTGATTTGAAAAATCGATGGAATAATCTTGAGTCAAGACCAGCCTTAACTGTTATTACAGGAACTGCTGGACATTTATTTACTTATATTGAAGGATTTTCAAGTGATTGTGATTATAATCCTGATACGGTATTGAAAGAACCTTTTGATGGATTGGTAAAGTTTTCTGAACAAGCAAATATTCAAAATGCTAAATTGATTCATTTAGTTGATAAAAATTTACCATGTTATTCTGATAGGGGATTTGCAAAGTCTGTTTGTTATAGTCAAAATGGTTTATATATTAGCTGTAGAAAGAAATGTACATTGAGTTCGATTAGTTTTAGCGGAACAGTAATTGATGTCTTATTTAATTTAATAAGCAATGCAATTAACGGAAAAAATATACATGATTTTGCAAATTATGATGTTGTTGTAGCAATAATGGCAGGACTTGAAAAGAAACCTGAAAAGGTTCCTTCCCAATATATGGATTACTACAATATTTATTCAAATAGTTATAATCATGATTTTATTAGAACTAATTCTGATACTATTAGTCTTTTATTAGCATTGTTAAATTAAATATTAAAAAAATGTGTTATAATAAACATAGAGGTGGTTATTTTGAAAAAAATAGTACTTTTATGTTTTTTGCCATTATTATTTTTGGTAGGATGCAGTAGATTTGATCTTACAGATTATCATTCTGAAGGTGAAACATGGAACTATGCTTTAGAAAATGTAGAATATACTTTTAAATATAATGTACGTTCTTCTGATGGCGCATATATAAAAGTGACACGTGATACCGAATTTATTAGGAATAATATTTCTGACGATAAAATATATATTTATTCGAAAAGTGATACATTCGACTATGTAATGGTTAATGAAAATAAGATTAATGAAGATGTAATTAATAGTGTTGTTCTTATTGGAGTTTATAATGTTGGAGATAACAATAGCTCTGAATTTTTTATTCATTCTTCATTAAAAAAGTTTGATGGATTTGTAAAGGCTGAAGTATATTCTCAACCTACAACATCTGATTCGATGCAAATAATAAGAATAACACTACATTAGCTTATTCTTAATGAAAGGACAAAGAGGTTATAATAAAGCCTCTTTTTTTGTTTATGTTTAATAGAAGAACTGTAGAATATGAATATAAGATGATCTCATCCTTTTATGATAATTATATTAAGAAACATAATTATTTATTAATTAAAAGCATTGTAGTTGGATATGATTCATCTGATTCTAGAAACCACGATTTAATACGTAAGTTTCATAGATTTTTGCTTAATATTATTATCACTGATAAAAAAAATATTTTGAAGGAATTAGAAAGGTGCTTTTCCTTTTCTTTTGGAGCTGAAATTGGTAAGACAGAGAAAAAAAAGGTGTCTAATATTGTTAAAAATAAAAATTTAAGTGATATTCAAAAAAGTTTAAGATTGCTAGAACTAGCTATATTAGAGAAGAATATAAATTATGCTTTTTGTTTTTTCATACTTAGTGGAATTTTTTTGAACTTATTTTTTAAAGATTATGTAGTAATACCCGTTTATTTGTTTGAAAAACTAGAAGGGATTACTGAAAACTATACAATAAGAGATGTTTATTATAAATCAATAATCGAATTAAATTTAAAATATCACGAAACAGATTTAAAAAATAAAATCATAAAATGCTACAATGATTCCAAAGATGAGATTAAATCATACGGAGTTGAAGAATTATGGTTGTTTGGTTCAATTATTGATGGTACATATCATGATCATAGTGATATAGATGTGGTATTAAAAATGAAAAAGAATACTAGCTTTATTGCTGCTTCAAATTTTATACAAAAGTTTAACAAAATAAATTTTTACAGGGAAAGTGATGTTTTAGAAAATGATGATTTTGATAATCTTAATAAAAATTTAGAGAAAATTAAGGTTATTTAGTATCGTGTATGTGGAGTTAAATCTCTACGATTTTATACAATAAAATCGGCCAGTTACAAAAACTAATATTTCTATACAAGAAATGATGAGAATGCCTGTGCTTGAAAATATCTTCCCTACTATTGGAAGACATGTAAGAATCTGGTGTGGAAGAAAATCACTAGGACAAGATACATGGGACTCTATTTATTTGGGATTTTATTTTTCTTATATATCTTATGTATATGCTATTTGTGATGCCACGGCTTCTAATGAAAGATTAAGTGGCACAAAAGGAATCTGTATGACTTTTATAAGTGGTACTACAGTATATATTGCAAATGATGGTGCAGGTACGAGAAATGTATATATAGTTATAGGTTATTAGAGGTGCTTATGAAGCTAAGGATAAATGAAGATGGATACGTAGTCTATATATAAAAGATGCGACGATCGAACTTGAAGTTACTGATGAAGAGTTAGATCAAATATCAACATTTAATTTTAATACTAACTAGACATATTTAAATGGCAAATTTATTCTTGAAACATTATTAGATGAAGATTCGTTAAGAGCAAGAAGACAAAGAGAGTGCTTTGATATTCTTGATAATAGATCTCAACTTTGGTGGAACAAACTAACTGAAGTTTAAAGGTCGAAAATTGAAACGTGGTATGAGGCATGGCTTGAAGTGACTGAAACTAAGGTCATACCAGAAAACCTTTCATGGCTTTAGTAGGAGGTACATATGAGTGAAACTACACAACTTATATTATTAATAGCATCAGTTATAACAGCACTAGGGGTAATACTTGGTGCTGTGTTTACTTTCCATAATTGGCTTTTAAAGAGAGAAAAAAATGATTCTGATATAAAAACTATAAAAAAAGAACAATCAATATTAACTAAAGGCGTGCTCGCATGCCTTAAAGGATTAAAGGAACAGGGGTGTAACGGCCCTGTGACAGAAGCTATAAATGATATTGAAGATCATATAAATAGACAAGCACATAAATAGGAGGTAATCATGGATTATTTAAATATAATTAGCGTTCCAGCAATTGCTACAGCTGTATATTTTCTTATTGAAGTTTTAAAGAAAGCATTTAATAACAATGTGAAGTTTTCAAGATTCATTCCTTTAATCTCTTTGATTATTGGAATAGTAGCAGGTGTTATTTGCTTCTACTTTATCCCATCAATTATTCCTGCAACTAATGTAATTTTAGCGATTATTATTGGTGGTGCATCTGGTTTGACAGCCACTGGAACTAACCAAATTTTCAAGCAAATTAATAAGGAAAAATAAAAAAACTAATAGATTAAACTCCTAGTTTTAGTATACGTAAATAGGCCTCTAAGAGCCGTTATAGAAAAATAAAATAACCTTTTTGAATTTTTTTTATCAAAAAATAAATGCTGGCAGTTTATGTGCCTTTGACATACTTTTTGATTGTTGGTAAAGTACAGTAAATTCCATAGATGACGTCAAATATTATCAATTATAATTTAGAAAGGCAGGTGTTAATGTTTCTTTTTTAAACTGGACAAATAGATAAGTACAAACATTAGTAGGTATACTTTTGGTAGAAGAAAAAGATTTAAAAAAACTTATTAAAATTGCAGATAATGGTAAAGATAAAAAAGAACTTCAAGGTGAACTTGAAAGAGTGAAATCAATAAAATTAAAAATAAAATAATTTCTTTTAGGAATTTTAAAATAAAATACGTATTATATTATTGAGGAGTCATGATTCTGCCGTAATGGCTTAAGTTATGGTTACTCGTGGACAGCGTAGGGCCTAGGACCACATTAAAAGCTAGTGCACATTCGGCTACGGGAATAGTAGTAGGTTTGACCTCTTAACCTTCAAAAGAGGTCTTTTTTTGCTACTTTTATATCTAATTATTGTCTAACACTTATGACTTTAAATAATTATTTTTTTCTCAAAAAAATTTTGATTGAGAGTTTTCCTCTAGTTTCCACTTTTTAGCAGGGAAATGTAAGTATAACTAGTATCAATGCAAGATCTTAGCAATTATAACGAGTAGGATAAAGACATTAGTTGACACAGTTGAACATACCATACTATCAATTGGCTATGGATGTTTGATTTTACAAATAAACTTAGAATGAAGATCACAGAAATGTGGTCTTTTTTTTATTTATTAGGTAATTCTATATTTTCATTATACTTGCGATTTACAATTAGCTGAAGTCTTAGTTAATGGTAAAACATTCAGTGCTAATCGATATACTAAAATGGTTAATGGAATTAATAGCAATTTATTAACAGAACAAGTTATTGGTAATAAATCATTTAAATTTAATTATGATAAGAAACAAAGATTAACTAAAGTATATTATGACAATAATCTACAAGTTGAATATAAGTATAATGAAAGAAGCCAAATTACAGAAGTTCGTGATGCTGTAAATAATATTACAGAATATTTATCATATGATGCAAATGGCAATGTAGTTAGAAACACAAGTTCGAATGGAACAAAACTATCGTATAATTATGATAATTTAGGAAATCTACAAAAACTAACACAGTCAATTGATGGTATTTTAAGAAGCTACGATTATGAATACAAATGTGAATATAATGACTATACTCCTTCTGGATATTTCACAAGATTACAAAGAGCTTTTCCTGATGAAGTAATTAAAGGTGGAAGTGGATTAAATGGCGTTTATGGTGGTATTGCATCACTAAAGACTTTACGTGATGAAAAGATTGATGTTGATGATGAAGCTCCGGTTGGTGATAAAGGCCCATCTTTATCATTTAAAAAAGATAATGCAGTATTGTCATATATTGTTTCGACTCTAAATAAGAATCGTAAGACTGAATCATCTACACAAAAATCATTCATTTATAGAAATTGGAAATCAAAATTTAGTGATACAAGACATGTATTTGGTTGGATTAAGCCATATAACAACATTAATGGTGAGCAACGCATATTCGCCTTTGGAAGAACTCAAATTTTTGGTATTAGATTTAAATTAATTTCGACTCTTGATGGTAAAGTAAAGGTTATTGATACCAATAAGAAAATAGAGATTGTTTCAGCTAAAGGATTGAATTTTAATACATGGAATTTAATTGGATTCAAGACTGATTTTGATTATAAAAATAAAGAAAGAAAATTATGCTTGATTCTAAATGACGAATATTATGAGAAATCTTATTATGATACATTAAATGAAAAAGAAAGGTACTTCATGATTGGAGCCCCATCAGATAGTATTTCAAGTAAGGATGTTTATGGACTAGATAAGAAAGGATACTTGGTTGGTAATACAACTTATCCAATTAATATGCCTTTTAGACTAGCGTATGCATCTGTTGGTTCAACTGATATTTCAGAAAAAGATTATATGGGCATCTATAAAGAGGGTGTTAAATATCTTAAAAATGAGCCAAATTATGGTGCAAGTGGTGTTACATTCTTTAATCATTTAGTTTATAAAGATATGGATGTTATTTCATTGAATGGATCATTGACATCTCTTAAAGAAATGAAACCAAAGGTATATTCTTATACTGAAGAGTCATTCAAGGTTGAAAAGACTAGAATGTTTAAATTTGATAATACAGGGGTAAATCCTGTTTATAGGCATGTATATGCAAGTTATGCTTCATTTGATAATTTGAATAAGGGTAATGCATCAAAATTAGCATATGATTTCTTAATTAAGAATAAAGGTACAATAACTTTACGATTTAAAGTAGACGAGTTTGATTCAAAAGAAAAAGTATTATTATGTTCAAAGAAATCAGGATTAAATTTGAAACTTTATTTTATAAATAGAACATTATATTTATCATTAAATGATATTGTTAAGGAAACTTGTAATATTGAAGATTTAGGTTGGCATTTTGTTGCTCTTAGATTTAATGAGAACAAGTGTAATGTTCAAACAGATGATAAATCAATTGACTTTACTTTTAATTCAATAATTAATCTTGATGAGGCATTAACATATATTGGATGCGATGTTGATTATAAAAATAAACCAATTAATCATTTAAATGGTTGTATTGAAATGTTAGCATTTAAAAATGAATATGTACCAGACAGTCAAATTAATGATATTTATTATAATGGTATGTCAATGTCAGTTAGAACTTATTATGATGAATTAGGTAGAACATCAAAAAAGAAACTTCATATTGATAATAAGATTATTTCTAAAGAATATGAATATCAAAATAATAATATTTATACAACAACTAAAATCGCACAAGAAACAAACTATAATGGAGATTCAATCAATTATTCATATGATGAAGTTGGAAATATTAAATCTGCAACTTTAAAATCTGCTGATGGAAATATTATTGAAGATAGAAGATATGTATATGATGGTTTATCAAGATTAACAAAATCAACTATTGGTAATGTGAGTCATACATATGCATATGATTCTAACAACAATATTAAATATAAAGATAATATAGAATATTTCTATGATGAAAATGTAAAAGACAGGCTTGTTTCAAGAAGTGATGGAACATCTATTGAATATAATGATAATTTCTTTGGAAATCCAACAAGAATTAAAGTTAAAGAAAGAGACTTGAAATTATCATGGAATGGTAGAAGATTATTCAATGTTAATAACAATTCATATACATATAATCAAGATGGAATTAGAATTGGTAAAACAACTTCAATGTATACAGAAAAGTATTATTTAGATGGTAAAAATATCATTGCATTGAAGAGAACAACAAATGGATTAAATCAAATGGTAGACTTCATATATGATGAAGCACAAATGCTAGTAGGTTTATCATATAATGGCAATGTATATTTCTATGATAGAAGTATAAATGGTGATATCAATGCAATTATTGATAAAAATGGAACAGCTATTGTTAAGTATAAATATGCTGACTTTGGCGAATTGCTAGATGCAAATGTAGCAGATACAGATGAAGCTAGATTAATTTACGAATTAAATCCATTTATCTATAAGGGATACTTCTATGATAAAGAAACAAAGTTCTATTATTTAAAGACAAGATATTATGATCCAGAATTAGGAAGATTTATTAGTGCAGATGCTGAAGTAGGTTCTATTGGTAATACTATGGGTATGAATTTATATGCATACTGTAAATGTAATCCAATTAATTATGAAGATGAAAACGGTAATTGGCCAAGTTGGGCAACAAAGATATGTATAGGTTTAGCTGTAATTGCAGTATGCGCTATAGTAGCAGTTGCAACTGCAGGAACTGGTGCAGCATGTTTTGGTATGTCGATGTTAGTCGGAGCAGCAGAAGGTGCAGCAATTGGTGCAATACAAGGAGCTGTAACAGGAGCTGTAATAGGTGCTGTTACAGAAGGTATTAAGACTAAGTCCTGGGAAGGTGCGTGGAAAGGTGCATTATCTGGAGCTGTCAATGGTGCAGCAGATGGATTTATGTTTGGTGCAATTGGTGGAGCAATCTCAGGTGCGATGAACCCTAGATTCTGTTTTGCGGCAGGTACCTTAGTTATGACAAAACAAGGCCTAAAGGCAATTGAAGAAATTAGTGTAGGTGAAGAAGTATTATCATATAACTCTAACTTAGGTATTTATGAATATAAAGACGTTGTCGATGTATACGTAAATAAGACAAAACAACTATGTCATATTGAAAT
>CAMVNN010000018.1 GCA_947168865.1 uncultured Bacillota bacterium | reverse complement strand
CGTGTATTTTTTATTGATGAAGATCAAAAAGTTACTTTAAAAGATATCGGTTCAGTTGATGAGATAAAGAGATATGCTAATGAATTAGGTGCAGGCATAAAAATAGTTGAACTTGAGAGTCAATTTAGATGTAATGGTTCTGATGGATATTTATCTTGGTTAGATAATTTATTAGAAATAAGAAAAACAGCCAATTTTGATGATATGGACTTTGATTATGATTTTAGAGTAATTGATAACCCTAATGAAATAAGATGGCTAATTGAAGAAAAAAATAAAGAAAACAACAAATCAAGATTAGTTGCTGGTTATTGTTGGGATTGGATTAGTGAAGGTAAAAACAACACAAATATTCATGATATAGTAATACCAGAATACAATTTTGAAATGAGTTGGAATTTAGGTAATTCTCAAACATGGGCAATTGATCCAGACTCAGTTAATGAAATTGGATGTATTCATACTTGCCAAGGCTTAGAATTTGACTATGTTGGAGTTATTATTGGTAATGATATTAGATATGAAGACGGACATATTGTTACCGACTATACCAAAAGAGCTAAAACAGATCAATCTTTAAAAGGAATTAGCAAAATTGCTAAAGAAGAAGGAATAGAAAAAGCTAATAAAATAGCAGATTCAATTATTAAAAACACATATAGAACATTAATGACAAGAGGAATGAAAGGTTGTTATGTCTATTGTGTTGATAAAAGATTACAAGAATATTTAAAACGGAACAGCAATTAATTCTATTCTTATAACTTTATGTAACAATTTGAAAATTTGGTGATAATATATGAAACATTATTTGATTGAAAATACTGAGTTGATGAAAGACTGGGATTATAGAAAAAATAAAGACTTAAATCCAGCATCTTTATCATTTAATAGTAATGAGCGCGTTAATTGGAAGTGCCATGTTTGCGGATATGAGTGGAATACTACAGTCGCTAATAGAGCTGGTTCACTAAAGCGTGGATGTCGTAAATGTGGAAGAATTATAGCATCAAAAAAAACATCTTTGAAAAAAGCGGAAAAGAATAATATTCAAGATAGATATCCACATATAGCGAAAGAATGGCATCCAACTAAAAATCCAGGAATAGACCCCAAGCATATTTCTTATGGTAGTGAGAAAAAAGTTTGGTGGTTGTGTCCATGGTGTAAGGCAGAGTGGCAAGCTCGAATTAATCATAGAACTATAAGAGGAGATGGGTGCCCAAGTTGTAGTAAATCATCAACATCTTTTCCAGAACAAGCGATATTTTATTATGTAAAGAAAATTTTTAATGATGCAATTAATCGAGATACATCAAACGGGTTTGAATTAGACATTTTCATTCCATCTAGAAAAATTGGTGTTGAATATGATGGTACAAGGTGGCATAATGGTAAAAAATCTTTGAAAAAAGACAATCAAAAAGATTTGCTTTGTAAAGAGAATGGAATTATCTTATATAGGATTAGAGAAAAAAAATTAGAGCCAACAATAAATTCTAATATAATAAGTATTGGCGATGAAAATCGCAACAATCTTGAAAATGCTATAGAAAGACTATTATTAATTATTGGAATTAAAAATTTTGGGAAGATTAATATTAATGAGGATTTAACTGATATTCTAAGTTTATATAGAAGAAATATGCGTGAAAGCAGTCTTGCATTTAAATATCCAGACATAGCGAAAGAGTGGCATCCAACTAAAAATGGTAATTTAACACCAGAAAATGTTGCTAGTAGCAGTGGAAAACCTGTGTGGTGGAAGTGCAAAAAATGTGGATATGAATGGCCAGCCACTCCAAATCACAGAACTAGAAATCGTGGTGATGGAAAGCGTAGTGGTTGTCCTATGTGTTCTAAGGAATATATTAATAATTTTAACAAGGTTGAAATTATTAATATAGATACCAATGAAATCTATGATAGTTTAACTGAAGCGGCAAAGTCAATAGGTGTAAACAAATCTACATTGTGTGGTCATCTAAATGGGAAAGGGAAAACGTGTCGCGGGTACCATTGGGCATATGTTAATAGTAAAAATAGACGACGAAAAAATATTAAAGCTAAGATTAAAAACATAGATTTAAACATAATTTTTGAAAATTCAAAAGAAGCTGCAAAATGGTGTAGTGGAGATTCAAGAGCAATTAACCGCTGCTGTAATGGGGTAACAGCCACAGCTTATGGGTACCATTGGAGTTATGTAAAAGAATAGATAATTCAATTATATATTTACTTTATTTAATAATTTTGCATAAAAAGGAAAACAAATCCGTTTTCTTTTTTATTTGGTATTGATTAATTCTTTAAAATGTGATCTAATTATTATAGAGGAATAAGATAAGAAAAGACTTGTATAAAATTAATTGCTAAGTTGATAATAGGAGGAGTTTTAAATGTTAAGTAGAAAAGAAGCAAAAGAGAGAATATCTGAATATATAAAGAACCATGCGCCGATAAAAACTGGTGAAAAATTACCAATAAAGCTAGGGGAAACTTTCGAAGTATTTAGAATTCCAATAGAGTATTTAGTTCCAAATGTTTTAAATGACAGAATAGCATGGAAAATAAGAGAGTTTGAAGCTGAAAATGATAGAAGATTATCCGTAGAGAATCAGGCTGATGTAGATTATGTATACAGATTAATAGAAGAAGAACATGTTTCAGAAAATGCTAAAACTATGGAAGATATAGCAATTAAAGGCCAACAGCATCATGGGGTAATTACGAATGATGGGATAATTATAGATGGAAACAGAAGAGCAACATTAATCAAAATGCTATTTGATGGGAAAGCAAAAGATTATAAAAAAAGTGTTGAGGAGTTCAGGTATTTTGAAACGATAGTTTTGTCTGAAGATGTAACTCCTGAAGAAATAATGGCTTTGGAAACAAGTTTACAAATTGGTGAGGATGTTAAAGTAAATTATAATGCTATAAATATATATATAAAAATTGATAATCTAATAAAGGCTGGATATAATGTTGCACAAATATCGCAATATATGGGTGAAGAAGAGAGCGATATTAAGAGAAGAATATCGACATTTGAATTAATGAACGTTTATCTTGATGCAATTGGAAAACCTGATCATTTTACTTTATTAGAAGGCTTAGAAGATCAATTTATAAAAACAGATGCAATGTTTAAAAAGTTGGATAACAAAACATATTCAGCGAATTGGGATTATACTGAACTAGACATAAATAATTTTAGAGAAGTCGCTTTTGATTATATAAGAAATAAATATGAAGGTAAGGAATATAGGGATGTTTTACTTGGTGGTGTAAATAAGGCTGATGGAGTATTTTCGGATGAAAAAATTTGGAAAGATTTTTATAAAAGACATGAGGAAATAATAGAAAATGCTACATTGGAAAATGAAAGTGATTGGAAGCTGTTGACTAAACCACTTGAAGGTAATTTAAAAAGAGCTCATAGATTACTAACTCCTATTTTAGATGACAAGAATATATCATCAATAATTGAAACTATTCTTTCGAAAGTAAAGGGCTTAGAAGAATTAGTAAAAGAAAAAAATACATTAAACGAGTCAGATATAGATGGTATTAGAGAAGTTGAAAAAAGACTATATAATTTGAGAAAAGAGTTTGATTAGAATGAAAGAAATGTTGAATGTTAATCTATTTTCACAAGATTCTATAGAAATTAAAAATATAAAAAATTTAAGTGATAGACATTTAATTAAGTTTAAAATTTATCTTCAACAAATACATGATGCTGATGTGATATTTGGAAATGATTCAATAATTTTGAGCTGTAATGAAAAATCTGTTATTGGTGAGATTGGAGAAAAAATTATAGGATTCTTAGAAGCAATGGACATTGATGCTATAGTTTCTCCTGATTTTAAAGCCGAAATAGATAGAAATAGAAAACGCAAAGAAGAAAATAATATAAATGTTGATCTATTAAGGAAAATAAAAGATGGTGATCTAAAAAACGATGCAGATTTTATGAATTATAAAATAACATGTGATAAGTTACTGAAAATAACTTTAAAGGATTATCAGTATAAATCATCATATTTATTATCTAAAGCAAAATCTGGATTCGATTTTTCTGTTCCTGGTTCAGGCAAGACAATAATAACTTATGCAACATATGCTTTTTGGAAAAATCAAAAAGAAGTTGATAATATAATTATAATTGGGCCAAAAAATGCATATAATGCGTGGTATGAAGAGTATAATACCTGTTTTGGCAGTTTCCCAAAATTTGAAAATTTAAGTGAAGAGTTAATTAAGAATGCTAGAGATTATTTATGCTCATCAGCGGAAAATCATAAAGAGGTAACATTTATAAATATTGAAAAAATAAGAAATCTAAAAAAAGAATTGCAAAAATTTTTGTCTTCATCAAAATGTGTTTTAGTAATAGATGAAGGTCATAAAGTAAAAAATCCAAATGCAGCTTCAACCATTGTAGCTATGGATTTGGCAAAATTTTCTAGCCACAAGATAATATTAACTGGAACGCCCATGCCAAATGGATATGAAGACTTGAGTAGTTTAACATACATAATTAATCCGTATGAAAGCATTTTGCCATTTGATTATGCAAAATTAAGAAAGTTTACAGTTAAAGGAATAAAAGCTAAAGAAGAGGAAGCAATAATGGATTCTCTATATCCATACTATTCTAGGGTTTCAAAGAAATACTTAATAAATCGAGGTGAACTTAAACCTCCTCTCATAAATATAAATTTTGTTGAAATGTCAGAAAATCAAAGGTATGTTTATGAATTCTTGGATGGTTTAATAACAAATTATCATAATAAGTGGGAACTTGAATTTGAATCTATTTTAATGCGCGCAATATTGATTAGGAAAATGCAAGTTTCAGCTAATCCAAAATTATTAAGGAAAAGTATTATTTCCTCGTTTGAGGAATTCAGAAGTGACTTGTTATATGCAGAAAATGGCGATGAAATTTCAAATGAAATGATTGAAGAGTTCAAAAGAAAATTAGCCGTAGCTGATGAGATAATTAATAGGGATATTAACAATTCTGATGTGGGTAAAATCGTAAAAAAATTTATAAATGATGAAGAATTAGTCAATAAAAATTTACTGTCTATAAAACTTGCTAAGGAACTTGTTGACCGTGGTGAAAAGGTAATATTGTGGGATACTTTTGTGGAAAATATGGATACTTTGCATAATATGTTACTAAAAGAGTTTGATATTAACTCTGGAATAATAAATGGTACAGTAACTGGAGATAGCAGACAAGGTGTTATTAATAATTTTAGATATTCAAATTTAAAAGTATTAATTGCTTCACCAGCTACTCTTGCAGAATCAATTTCATTGCATAAATGCTGTCAGAATGCAATATATGTTAATAGAAATTTTAATGCGGCGCAGTTTATACAATCAAAAGATAGAATTCATCGAATAAATATGCCGAATGGAACCACTGCCAACTATATATTTTTAATTAATAAAGATTCAATTGACGAAGGTATTTCTGACAGATTAGAATTAAAGGAGAGCAGGATGCTTAGAATATTAGATTCTGATCGTATACGAATAGGCTTTTTGGAAAGCCAAGATTGTTCTTCTATGTCTGATGAGGATGTTAAAGCAACATATAATTTATAAAAAAGAAGATTAGCATTGCTAATCTTCTTTTTCAATGATTTGTTCTAATTCAATTCCTATTTTTTCAATGACTCCAACAACAAGAGCATTTCCCATCATGAAATATCTTCTTTTGTCCGACATTCCAGTGTTTGTCCAATCATCTGGGAATCCGTTGATTCTTTCACATTCTTTTGGTGTAAGTAATCTTAATTTGCTTGTTTTGAAGTCTTCAATTACATGAGTTGTTCTACTAACTCCGCTTTCGCTTGTTAACATTGTTCGTGCTGGAGAATCTAAATTGTCAGGAAATGGCATAGTTCCTTCTGAATAGAAGTAATTTTCTCCGTTTGGTTTAACTCTTGGAATTTTTTTGTTCCCTTTTAAATAAGCAAATTTTTGAATTTTGTCTTCTGATAAGAAGTATTTTTTATCAACTTCTTCTGTTTCTCTTATTTTACTTAATGGGTAAACCTTATTGCATTTTGCTTCAACTTTAGCAGTATATATTTTTCCATCACACATTACACCTGAATTATAGAATTGTGTTTGGAAGTTATCACTTACATCTGCTAAGTCTTTATACATGGTTTTTGATATGTTAGCCATGTTATAATCTAATTCTTTTTCTTGAACAGGAAATTGTTTAGCGAAAGCTCCTTCGCTTATGATTATATCTCTCATGTTCAATTTTTTCATTTCTTGATAATATTTAGTAGATTTATGATATGCAATAATATATGTTCTTCTTCTTTTTTGAGGTAGTCCATATTCTGCTGCATTTATAACTCGCCACTGAACTGCATAGCCATTATCATATAAACTTCTTAGTATTACCCCAAAGTCTCTACCTCTTTGGCGAGCAGGTGATAGGAGTAAACGATCAACGTTTTCTAATAATAGAAAAGGTGTTTTTTTCGCTTTGATAGTGTCAGCTATAGCCCACCAAAGGACTCCTTTTTTTCCTTCAATTCCTTGACTTCCAGATAGTGTTCTCGCTACTGAATAGTCTTGACATGGAAACCCGCCAACTAGTAATGTATGATTTGGTATTTTCTTTTTATCAACTTGAAATATATCAACATTTGAAACGTCTTCATATCCGAATCTCATAGAGTAGCATTCATAAGCTTCTTGAGATTTTGTTGCAGGTTCCCATTGGTTAGCCCATACGAAATTCCAATTACCTGTTTCTTTAACTTTATTGTTCTTAAATGTTACTTTGTTTAGCCCACATCTAAACCCACCAACTCCTGCGAAAAGCTCAATTACTGTTTTTTCCACAAATACTACCTCCTGAGATTGTATTAACCATACAATTATATTATAATTTATTTAGTTGAAAAGATCAACCTTTAATATTTATTATTATATAATATTAAAGCTAAAAGATCAACATTCTATTAATATTTTAACTTATTTTTTTAAATAAAACAAGATCGAAAGGGTGATTTTCTTGAAAAAAGGGAGATTATACAATAGAGAAGAGATTGAATTAATATCTAAATCAGCGATTGGTAAGTCAATTAATGACATAATGAATGAGGAATTGATTGATATTGAAGATAAAGACTATCCCAATAAAGGCGGATTAGGACAAATGGTAGAACAGTTTTTGTTTGGTATACAGACTAACAGTGATTCTAAGCCTGATTTTGAGCTCGCTGGAATTGAATTAAAAGTAACTCCTTATAAAAAACTAAGAGATGGCAATTTATCTGCTAAAGAAAGACTTGTTTTGAACATAATTGACTATATGGATGAATATAAAAATGACTTTGAAACAAGCCATTTCTGGTTCAAGAATAATACCATTCAATTGCTTTGGTATTTATGGGAACCTGATAAAGACATTAAAGATTTAAAAATAACTCATGAAAAATTACTTGAACTTGCTCATAATGAGGATTTAGAGCAAATCGAAGAAGACTGGAATTATATTATTAACAAAATAAAAGAAGGAAAAGCTCATGAAATTTCAGAGGCAGATACTATGTATCTTGGTGCTTGTTCTAAGGGCGCAAATGCTGCTTCTGTTCGCCAACAACCATTTAGTAATATACCAGCTATGCAGCGTGCTTTTTGTTTTAAAAACTCCTACATGACTCAATTAGTCAGAAAATATATTGGGGATTATTCTAATGTAGAAAAAGTTCTTAAGAGTGCGACTGATACTTTTAGTGAATTTGTTAACAATGTTGTTAATAAATATAGAGGAAAATCACAGAAAGATTTAATGGTAGAATTTGGTATTGATTCAAACGCTAAAAGTATAAATAGTATAATAATAAGTAGAATGTTTGGTATAAAAGGTAAGCTTGGTGATACTGAAGAATTCCAAAAAGCTAAGATTTTCCCCAAAACAGTGCGTATTGAAGAAAATGGTAATATTATAGAATCGATTTCATTTCCATATTTCAAATTTACTGATATAGTCGAACAAGATTGGGAAAATTGTGATTTAAGAGAAGAACTTGAAACAACAAAATATATGTTTTTTGTCTTTAAAAAAGAAAATGGAGAATATATATTTAAAGGCATTAAATTATGGAATATGCCAGAGTTAGATATTGAAACATCTGTTATGGAAATGTGGAAGAAAACTTATAATACAATTAAGTCTGGAAATATAATTAGATACATTAAAGATGGAAAAAGAAAAACCAACTTTGTTGGTATGAGTGATAATGGAGTTTGTCATGTTCGACCACATGGAAGAGACGCAAATGACGTTACAAAACTACCTGTACCAGACAAACTAACAGGAATGACAGAATATACAAAACAATGTTTCTGGCTTAATAATAATTATATAGAAAAAATATTCGAAGAATATATGTAGGAAAAGCTCATTTGTTGAGCTTTTTATGTGCAAAAATTGCAAATTTATCCACAATTTATGAAAAATCTCAATGAAGAAGTTGACAACTCTAAATAATCAATATTATAATGAAAATGAATTAATAAAGAGGCGCTAGTACAGGCTTATTTTTAATAGGCTTTTGTATTGGCGTTTTTTAATAGAGGATGTGGTTTTGTGGTAACAATTGCAGATAAAGAATTTGAAGAAATTAATGAATTATACAATAATGGAGAGTGTATAAGGTCATTAAAAAAACAATGCAATTTGATTAATAAAGAACATTGCTCAAACGAAATACTGTTAGACTATAGAAAAAAGTTATATTCTGTTTTTATTAATGGTGACAACGGAATTGATGATGAAGTCATTGTTATGTTTAAATGTGCAATAGAAAAATGTACTTTTAATGCTGAAAAATATAACATTCCCTTCATAAAGAAGGCAATTTTCTTTTTAGAACAGAAAAATAATGTCGATTATAATGAAATAAATAATTGGCTTGATTATTTTAACATATCTATGTTATCGGATACTGCTTATGGCAATAATAAGTATAGTGATAAAGAGATGTATTATTTAAAGAAAGCTAAAGCATTGGATGTGATTGGAAAAATTGAAGAATTGAAAAAATTATTTTTGTTATATAATGAAGAAGAAAAGCAAAATGATGATATAATATTTTTTATCAAATATCACATTTGTAGGTTATTTTTTTTAAAAAACATGTTTTCTGAAGCAAACGTTTATTTGAGTGAATTGCTGTTAATTAAACGTGAAAAATATGTTATGGGATTACCAATTAAATTTAAAGATTATACTAATCAAACACAAACAGCAATTTTTGTTGTTGAAATTTTACTAAATCATCACGTTGAAGACTATTTTTTCGCTTACATTATCAATTGGTTAAAAAATTCAAAGTATTCAAGTATTATCGATTTAATTAAAGATTATTTCTTATTTGAAGATAACAAATATAAGATAACTAATTGTAAAGAAATGAAAAAAGTTATAATTAGTAATTTATTGTGCAATCAAGATATTAGTTCGTTTATAAAAAATGGCACTATAGCCAGTATTACAAAATCTGGTAATGCATTTGTAACTGCTGGTAATTCAAATATATTTGTTGATAAAAAATATGTTGATAGAAATGATAAAGTAGGGAATGATGTTAAATATTACGTAATTGAAATGTTTAACACTCAAAGTGAAAAAATCACAAAACAGGCTATATTGATTAATTGGAGGTATTTAAAATGAAGTATTATGCAGTAAAAAAAGGAAAACAAACAGGAATATTTGAAATTTGGGAAGAATGTCAAGAAAGTATCAGTGGCTATAAAGGAGCGGAATATAAATCTTTTAAAAGCAAGGAAGCTGCAGAAAGATATATTTCTGAAGTCGACGATGAATTAGTTAATGAAGAAATTGCAATAAGATCCGTGGATTCGTTGACAGATGATGAGATGATAATATATACAGATGGTTCATATGATAACGAATTAAAATTAGCATCATATGGTATTGTGTATTTACAAAAGAAAACTAAAGATATCTATTCTAGTGGGATAGTAGATGATAAAAATGGCACACAAAATGTAATTGGTGAAATTACAGGAGTATTGGAAGCTATTTCTTATGCAAAAAAGTTAAATAAATCTAAGGTATATATTTATCATGATTATGAAGGGCTATCAAAATGGTTTAATGGTGAGTGGAGCCCAACTTCTGCAGATTCAGTATATTATGTTAATGAAATAAAGAAATATGGAGAAAGTATTGAGATTGAATTCGTGAAAGTTAAGTCTCATTCTGGAGAAAAATATAATGAAATTTGCGACAAATTAGCAAGAAACGAATTGAAGTCATTAGAACCTTCAAAGTCAGATGATTGGGGATTTAGAAGCTTCAAGTTTAGTGATGAAATGATAGAAAAAATATTGAACAAGATAAAAACTGATGAACCAAATTTTCAATATACGGTTAACGACAAAGGAAATCATAATGTATATCATTGTTTTTTAGTAAAAGATAAGCTTACTTTCCAAAAATATAAATTTGATAGTAGTAACCAATTGTTGATTCCTATGAATCAAAGTAAAACTCTATATTCATTGCTTATAACATATCTTAATGACTATAATTCAGTAAGTTCAATGATAAGGAGCTTAAATGTTAATAATAATACTGAAATAAGTGAAGATACAATCAAAAATAGACTTTATTCTTTAGCACCATGTTTAAGAAGTCAAAATATTAATGTTTCAATATATAAATTGATTTTACAAGCTGTTTATAATTTATATCTTGGTTTAAATGACTTTAAAGACTGTGGGTTCATTACTACACCCATTTTAAGAGCTCTAGAGGGACATTTAAAACAAATATTTAAAGATAAGCTAAATATTGAAATCACTTCAAATGGGTTCCATTATTTTGATAAAGATCAAGGAACAGGGATATACTCATTACAGCAAAAATATGTAAACCAAATAGATGCAAATGCTACTAATTACATTAATAAGTGTTATAATAACTATAGCATAATAAGACATAAGTTACTCCATTTTGGAGATTTGGATATTGATGATACAAAAGTGCTAAACAAAGAGGAAAGTCAGAAAATAATAATTAATACAATAAGATTAATAGAAGAGTATTATAATTAGACAGGAGTGATAATGTGAATCAATATAAAATACTGTACTATGATGACAAACATTGCTTAGTTGCACTAAATACTGTTTATAGCATAGGGGAAGTAATGAAGAATTTTGTCAATACTGAAATTAAGAATACGAATTATAATGGAATAATTATATTTGATTCACTTCTTTCATCTATTTCGCATAATGATAGTAATCGATTTTATTGCTTTAAATGTGACTTGGGACGCGTAGACTATAAAAAGAGAGTCTTTGACTATGATATACCCAATAAAATTGTAAAAATATTTGATAATTATTTTGAATGTAATAAGCAATTAGTAAAGAATTCGTTTTTGCTTGATTTTTTCTAATATTTAATTTATCTCATTCCTTCCGGACAAGTTCCTAGACCGGAAGGAAGAGTATCTAGATATTAAATAAAAATCATCTTAAAAAGCCATTGTTCATGGCTTTTTTTGATCACCATTCATTACCATCATCTTTCTCGTTAACATCCCTTATATAATACTAAAATACATATATTAAAACATATAAAGAAAAGACCAAACCAATCTAACATCTATATATATTAAAATATATAAATATTAAAATAACCACTCTAATATCTATTATTTTGCTATAATCTAAATAGGTGATAACATGGAAAAATTTGATAAAGAAATAAAAAAATAATTTAAAGATATCGCCATTATTGAATACGGTATAATTGAAGGAAATAACACCATTGTTTTTATTAAATCTGGTCAAAATGGTTCATTATATGGATATCAAAATAAATATGTAAGGATGGCTAATAATTTAAATAAAAAATATGGCTGTTCAATTATATGTTCCTCTAATCCCCCTGAAGAGAACAAATTTATACTTAATTGATAAAAAGAATTATAATTGTTATAATTAATAAGGTGAATAGTATGGGTATTATTGATAGTGCAGTAAGAACTTTTAGTTTTAAAGATACAATATTTTTAAAGAAATCATCTGATTTAGAGGAAAGATATAATGCTTTAAAAAAATTAAGTGAAGAGTATCCTAATAATGAATTAATTGGTCAAGAATTATATATTGTAAAAAAAGGATTAGATGGTGAAAAAGAAATTGAATACCAATTAAAAAAATCTAATCTTGGAATGTATGTATTGCATGATGTTAATTTGGAATACGAAGATATGAGAGCTCAAGTAGATTATATTTTAGTAACTAAATTATGCTGTTATTTTGTTGAATGTAAAAATCTAGTTGGAAATATTACAGTCGATGAAAAAGGAAATTTCATGCAGACTTTTAAATATAAAAACAAAATGATTCAAAAGGGACTATATTCTCCTATAAGACAAGCAGATGAACATAGGACTATTTATAAAAAAATAAGAGATTCAAAATTAAATTGGTTTAAAAGAACTATGAGTGAAAATTCTTTCCCTTATTATCATCGTTTATTAGTGGTTGCAGCTAATAATGAGACAATTTTAAGTACTAGATATGCACCTAATGATATTAAGAACAAAATAGTTAAGGCTGATGCTTTAGTTAGAAAAATTCAATATGATCTGGATAACTCTGATACAATTGATTGGGGAAGTCAAAAGGTAACAGAGGATTGGGCTAAAAGTTTTCTTAAACTAAATGTGGAAAAAATTGTTGATTATTATCAATATTATAAAGAAAAATTTGTTAATGAAGATAATAATCAAAAAGCTGATATTAATAATGATTTAAAGGAAAGACTCATTAACTTTAGAAAAGAAAGATCAAAAGAAATGGGTATTCCTGCTTATTACGTGTTTACTAATGAAGAACTTGATAAGATATTAGAACTAAAACCAAAGACAGTTGATGAATTAAATAATGTATTAAGTCCAATTAAGGTAAAAACTCATGGTGATAAAATAATTGAAGAAATAGAAAAATAGCATTTAAAAATGCTATTTTTATTTGTGGCAAATATTAAATATTTATATTATAATTATAATAGTACGATAGGATAGATAGGAATGGAATACTTTTTCTTAGGACTTATAATTGTAGCAGTTTTACTTATCTTAATTGACAGCAGAAAAAAGAGTCGTATTAAGAAAGCAAACATTGAAGAATGGTCTCCTAAAATAAAGGAGTTTTTTGCAGTACTTAATAATCTCACAAATCAGTATACGCCTTATAGCGAAGAAAAAACTATTAAAGATCAATTTGCAGATTTAAGAAAAAAGGTAATTTCATATAATGAGCTGATATCTAATTTTATAAAGCAATATGATAATCTTCATAAGTTAATTTTAAATTTAAACGAAGAATTTATAAAAAGAGAATTAATTTTAAGAAAAGACTATTTTGACAATTTATTTAGATATCAATTAACTGAAGAACAAAGAAGAGCGATAATAACAGATGATGACAATAATTTAATAATAGCAGGAGCAGGTTCTGGAAAAACAACAACAATTATTGGTAAAACCAAATATTTAATTGATATCAAGAATGTTAATCCCGAAGAAATAATAGCAATTTCGTTTACTAAAGCAGCAAAAAATAATTTTGCTTTAAAGTTAAACAATAATAAAGTTAGATGTTCAACTTTTCACAAATTAGGTAAAGATATTATAGATGAAGGCAACATAAAAAGTGATATTGCACCAGATAAATACTTAGGTGATGCTATAGTTGAATATTTGGAAACAGAAATTTACAAAATTCCAGAAGATGCAAAAAATTTTGTCAATTTTTATGCATATCATATGTATGCCCAAAATGATGAAGATTTAAGCTTCGGAGAAACAATTGAATTAGAAAAAGGATATGATTTAGAAACATTAAAAAGTAAATATAATAATTCAAAGGACTTAAAAACTATTAAGAATGAAAAAGTTAGAAGTACTCAAGAATTAATAATCGCTAATTTTCTGTTCTTGCATGGTATTAATTATGTATACGAAGATAAATATAAATATGATGTTGCAGATAATGAATATCGTCAATATCACCCTGATTTTCATTTAATTGACTATGGTGACGTTTATCTTGAACATTTTGGAATTGATAAATATGGAAGAGCACCACAATATAGTGAGATTGAAGAAAGAAAATATTTAAAAGGTGTTGAATTTAAAAGAAAAATTCATAGGGATTATAACACTAAGTTAATTGAAACAACTTCAAATGATTTCAAAGATTACAAAATAGAGCAAGTCCTTAAGCAAAGATTAGAAGCTAATGGAATAAAATTACACGAACTAGATTATGCAATTATTATAAAAACTATTTCAAGAGCAGAAAACAAAGACAACAAT